>JANOKE010001028.1:0-4346 GCA_031419135.1 Gemmatimonadaceae bacterium | reverse complement strand
GGTCGTAACGCGGCCAGAACTCCGGAAAATTGCGGGCGAGCAGCAGGTACGTCTTGTACCCCTTCGAGATCAGAAACCAGTAGACGGGGGTGAGTGGGTTCCGGAGCTTGACCCGGAGCACGTAGCGCAGAAACGCCGTATGCAATGCCCGCTGGCCCCAGAATCGTTCGTCACAGATCGTGTCTCCGGAGAAGACGACGGCGACGCGTCGCCCGCCAATTCGGCGCGAGTACGACTGGATGGTTGAGAATCCGGCGAGGGTGCGGCGCTCGCGATCGAGCAGGAGTAGGACGTGATGTTTCTCGCGCAGATCGCGCACGAAAGTGCTGTGATCTACGTCGTCGTAGTATCTGGCAAAAAGGCGCCACATCGCCTCGATGAGCGAGTCATCGAGGGAGGTTACACAGCGCTGCTCGGCGATGAGTTCGAACTGATTGCGCACGGACGTTCCACGATTCTGGCGCGCCGAACCGGGGCGGGCACAGGAGGGACTACATGCCACGTTTGACGTCGCCAATATTGCCACGTGCCGACAACGCGCGATATAGGTACGGTGACGTAGAAACCCGTCTGATTCGGCTTAGTTCACTCTGAGACGGCGGCGAAAACACGGGCTATGTCTTTGCGAAGGCGAGCATTGGCCGCGTGGCGGAGCCACGACAGGACTTTGCGGAGCACGCGACCCTGAGAGAGCGAATCGCGCTGGTAGTCGAGGAGCGCCTCACGCTGCAACGGGTGGTAGTGCAACGTACCTTCGTAAAAGAGTGTTCCTTCGAGAGCGACTCTGTGCTCCATCATCTGCCGGTGGAACCACTCCACGAGATCGACCACTTCGGTGCAGCTCATGGAGTCGTGCGCCCAATACGGGGCGCTTGAGCGGCCGTCCGAATAAGTGCGGAGCCCATACTTCGCGCGGCTTTCCGGACTCAGGATGGGCACGTATTCCACGCGCGTATTGAAAGGGGCAACGTAGTAGATGTCGGGTGGAGAAGACTGAAGAATTTCGAAACTTTCGCGAACGCTTTCGGCGGTCTCGCCAGGAAAGCCGATCAGGACGGTGGCCAGGGTTGTGATTCCAACCTCACGGCAGTTCTGCATCGCACGCACATTCTGGGCAACGCCGCTGTGCTTGTTCATGTTGTCGAGCTGGCGCTGGCTTCCGCTTTCAAAGCCGATCTGCACTTGATGACAACCGGCCTGTTTCATGAGGCGGCAGACCTCGAGGTCTTGAAGATCATCGGCACGGGCGTAGCCGATCCATTTGAGCCGGACCTCGCGGGCGATGAGGAGATTGCAGAGTTCGATCAGGCGCCTGCGGGGCATTGTGAAGAGCGAGTCCAGGCAGGTGATGGTCTCGACCCCGAGCTGGTACAGGTGCTCCCAATCCTCAGCGATTTTCTTGGCCGAACGATAGCGGAATTTGGTGTCGTCGAAGAGGTACGGATAGTTGCAGAAACCGCAACGGTACGGGCAGCCGCGTGCCGATTCGTAGTTCACGTGCGTGAACCTCTGGTCGTGCACCTGCATGGCCAGCTCCCAGTCGGGGCTTGGCAGGAAGTCGAGGTCCATTTGCTCGGGCACGCCACTGTAGACGATCTGGGTGCCATTCATTTCGATAACGCGTCCGCGAGCGGGCGCTTGGAGGTCCTTGAATCCGCCCTTCATCCAGTCGCAGAGCTCTTTCACCATAAGTTCGCCGTAACCCACGGCCAGGATGTCCAGACCTGTGCAGCCCGGCCAGGCGTGGTGGAGGATGCCGGCGAGGGCGCCCCCGGCGATGACGCGGTTGTGCGGGCGCTTGAGCATTCCCACGAGCGGAACGACCTCGCTCATGTCCCGGAGGAGGGTCATCGAGGCGAAGACCGCGTGCGTCTCAGCCAGGAGGCGATCGCGCTTGGCGTCGTCGGCGTAAAGCTCGGCGTACGTGGCTACTTCAAAGGCCACACCTTCCTTATGGAGGAGTGTCACCAAAATGACCTCGGTCACCTCGGGAGGATCGTCGCTCTCGGCTGCGCTTTGGGTGAAAAAATTCTGGACAGCGATACGGTACGGGGCCCGCGCGAAGCGTTGGCTTTTGCGGAACGCGCGAGCGGCCAGAATGTGCGCGAGCGCTTGGATCTTTACTTCTATGTCAAGCCACGCGCCGCTCGAGGCTTTCACGGCCTCGACTTGCTTGCGTAGGGCTTTCAGCAAGGAGGGCTCTTTGGGGGTGAGCATGCTGCCGGTGACAACGAGCACCCGAAGCGGGCAACCAGAGCCTTCCGGAGGGACGTTGCCCGAAGAGTTCATGACTCAACGCCTCGCGTCATTCTTGAGCTGCCGGAGTGTGTCAGACAATCACGCGCCCGGCAATAGTATCGGACACAGGTACATCACCCGAGGCCGTTGTTCTTCGCACAGCGAGCGAGGTAGTAGTGTCTACTAACGTGAAGCAAGTTCCGCCGCCTGCTCCAAAGCGAGACCGTGTGAAAATGTCCCACACCGTGCGCTGGCGCTAGGCTGCTGCCCGCGCACCGTTTCGTCGTCCGATGTGGTGCAGGCCGGTGTTGTGGGTGCCGACACGTGGGGCACCGAGGTCTACCGAACCGCGAGTCCGGCTGCGCGTTTTGCACTCACTCCCACTTGCTCACGCGGCACGGCATCGTCAACCAGGAAAACATGAACCTCGACTGGCTGGCGGCCGACAGAGCGTATCGCTTCGTGTATGTCTACAGTCCGGTCCCTCTCGTGGGCGCGACTGGGTCGATCGGCGCGCCGCTGGCGATACGCTGAGGTGGCGCGGCACACGGACACACGGTGCCGCATTGCTTAACAGCGCTCCGTGACGTCACGGTGGGAACTCCGACGCCCGAATCTCGACAGTGTATCCGCTCGCGCGTAGCGACGCGGCCGACACATCTCGCACGCCGACGAACACTGAGCGCGCCTGTCGGATGCGATAGAGGAAGATTCGGATGTCTTTGCCGGGGCGGTATCCGTATATTTGCGAGAGCTCTACCTGTCGTTGACCGCCTGGCAGAATGAGTCGGTCGCGCTCTTCCGCCGCTGAACGCTCGGGCACGGGGTCGACGCGATAGGCGTCCTCTCGTTCGAAGATGGTCACGGCAATACTATCGGCGGTGACGTTCCGAACCGAGATCTGCCCAGTCGGCTCAACGCTCAAAGCGCCGCCGCAACCGGTCGCGATGACGAGCCACAGTGTGACAAGAGTGGCAGTCGTTCGATGAGCTCGCGTACGCGTCATGATTGCTCCGCGCATGTGTGCGTCGCTTGGTGTGGCCTGACTTATCAACCGCCAAATGGACCATCGAGTCACCGAACGCACGCAGTCGGCGTTCACACAACGCGCGTGCTACGCCGCACGCAATGTGAACTCCACCTGCACGGCATCGAACGGGAACACGATGCCACCGAACTCTGTGCGTTCAAGAATGCCAGCCTTGAGCAGTGCCGTCACGTCGCCGTGCACCGCCTTGACGTCGCGCTCAACGCGCCGAGCCGCTTCGCGGATGGAGATCGCACCGGCACCGCACAATGTCTTGAGGAGCTCCCAGCGCTTGGCCGTCAACACTCGCCAGAGCAGTTCCGGGGAAGCGAACACGATGCGCGCCGAGGTATCCGCCTTGCCGCTCTTCCAGGCCTTGGCAAAACCCGACATCGCAGCGCCAGGCGCGCGGACTTCAAGGGTGACGGTTTTCATGGTTCCACCTCGCAATCGCGGAGTCGAAGTCGACAAGTAGTTGATCCGGCGTCGTGAACCGGTAAGGAAGTTCTTGCGCCCCTTCGTGACAGTGGTCGCCCTTGCCCGCCTCGTTATCGAAGCGTAACACGCAGGTGCCGTTGACCACGTACGCCAGTCGGTACTTGTAACGGTGTCCAGAGCCTGCAACGGGTAACCGCAGGCGCCAGAGCACAAGCTCGGCGAAGGCGTCTTCCGCGTAGATCACGCGAGAACGAAAGAGCAGCATCGCGCTCATCTCTGAGAATATGCCAACAGGTGAAGGTGTTGTCAACAACTCCAACAGGGGCCTATCCACACCCTGACACTACCGTGCCCGCTCTCCGGCACGATATTCCCCCAAAGTTCCTGACAGCAGCCCAGTCATATCAACGAAATGTCAATCGCCGACGGGAACGCCGTGCGGAACGCTCCGCGCACCATACAGGCTACGCACGTTGTACGTCGCGAGCGGCAGGGTTCGTCGTCTCCAGTGGTCGTGGAAACCGCCCACGGGTTGTGGTTCACAAAACTGCGTGGAGCGGCTCAGGGAACTCCGGCACTGATCGCGGAACTGATCGTCGCCGAACTGGCCGATACACTCTCACTTGCCGTACCTCGCCGCGCC
>JANOKE010001027.1:0-2146 GCA_031419135.1 Gemmatimonadaceae bacterium | reverse complement strand
GGTCGCGCGAACAACCAAGTCAGCATCGAACAGGTGTTCACTGACCAGGACGCGCCCGGCCTGATGCAGCAGCCCAGATTCGGGCGCTACGAAGGCGCCGTGGAGTTCGGCATTCCGTCGTCTGTTGGCGAGGGACTGTTTCAGGGCTTCAAAACGCGCGCGAGCTATGCCCGCTGGGCTGACCAGGAACTCGACCGCTTCAGCTTCACACGGGTGGATCTTGAGGCGCAGCAACGATTCGCCGTGTTCATGCCGCAGCACCGTCTGACGCTGCACGCGTGGATTTCAACGTCAGCAGCCGATGCCGGACAGGCGGTCCCCTTCTACCTGCAGCGAACGCTCGGCGGGCGTGGCCAACTCCGCAGCGTGCACGAAGAGTTCCTCGGTTCTGACGGCACGCGTGCGTCGCTTCGCGGCTACGACACGTTTCGTTTTCGCGGTCAGCATCTGCTGCTGATGCAGGCCGAATATCGCATTCCGATCTGGACGCTGCTTGATGCAACGGTCTTCTACGATGTGGGCAAGGTTACCGCCGAGCGTTCGCAGCTTGATCTGTCGGGTCTCAGGCAGAACTATGGCGTAAGCGTCAGCGCCATGCGTGGTATCACCACCGCCGCCCGAGTTGACTTCGGGTTTGGTGGTGAAGGGGTGCAGCTTCTCTTTAGCATCAATACAAAATGAACAACACTCTTCGCGCAGTCACGATCATCCTTGTCGCATCAGGCTGCGCTCTCAACAGCCACATGTCCCCTCGCCAACCCGCAACGATGGACGAACTGTGGCACGAGCCACGCGACCTTGCCCAGCGCGACTTGCTGGCTGGCGAGTTCGGTCGGGACGTCGCGCCCAACCTGCGCGACCAATTCGAGGTCACCGGCACCAAAACAACCGGCACGCAGTCCGGATATGACGTGAAGGACGGCACGGGTCGGGAATGGAGCGTGAAGCTTGGCGTGGAGGCGCGCGTGGAAGTGACCGTGTCGCGCATCCTCTGGGCGATCGGATACCACCAACCACCCGTCTACTACGTGCCGAAGTGGACACGGGTCGAGAACGGGAAGTCGGTCAACGAAGAACCGGCGCGATTTCGACTGGAACAGACTTCGTTGAAGAAGAATGGGGAATGGTCGTGGACCGACAACCCGTTTGTCGGAACGCAGCCCCTCGCCGGCCTGTTCACAGTAATGGTGCTCTTCAACAACTGGGATCTCAAGGCCGCGCAGAACGCGATTTACCAGAATCATGCGGACGGACGGAGCCCGGAGACGTGGTATCTGGTTCGCGACCTCGGCGCCTCGCTGGGCAAGACGGCCTGGATCCATCAGGCCTCCAAGTCCGACACAGCGGCCTTCACTGCGGAAAGATTCATCGAGCGCGTGGAAGGCAATCGTGTGCATTTCCGCTACAGCGGGTCGTGGCTGGAGCCGCGGGTGCACGCCATCGCCACACCGGCCGATGTGCGTTGGGTGTGCGGATTGCTTGCGCGGCTTTCCCTGCAACAGTGGCACGACGCGTTTCGCGCGGGTGGGTTCACCGATGCCGAGGCGAGTGCGTACATCAAGCGCCTCCGCGAAAAGATCGCCGAAGGTCAACGGCTCGGCTGGTCGTAATGTCCCGCCGGAATTAGCGGTGACGATGCACGAACAGCAGGCCCTAAGGCCTCCTCGTGGGACGTGGCTCGTTGGTATAGATGGCGATCTCGACGCGCCTGTTTGCCGGACGTCCCACCTCGGCGTGACCTCTGCCCAGATAGCGCATGCGTGATGATCCTACGCCCTGTATGCGCAGGTAGTCATACGTGGTTCGCGCCTGTCGTTCGGTGAACTTGAGGCTCGACTCACCGCTCGGACTCGTGACGTCTGAGTGTCC
Organism: Gemmatimonadaceae bacterium; assembly: GCA_031419135.1. GTDB lineage: Bacteria > Gemmatimonadota > Gemmatimonadetes > Gemmatimonadales > Gemmatimonadaceae > Gemmatimonas. The sequence goes on along the minus strand of JANOKE010001027.1, from coordinate 277 downwards.
CACGATCACGACGTTCGTGCCGGAGTATTCCTTCAGGCTGGTCGCGAGATCGCGAAGTTCCTTCGCGCCGTTCGCGAGAATCGCGTTGGATGTTCCCTCGAAGAGATGGGAGGCAGGAACGGTCACGTGAATCCCTTCGCCGACACGTTCGACGACGGTGCCGGGCAACTTGCTGCGCAGCTCAATGGCCTGTTGGTCCATTTGATGTCCGATGACCGCTCCGGCGGCGCCACCACGCGCAGCGGCGAAAATGGCATCGCGAGTTGTCGAGCCGGAC
>JANOKE010001026.1:0-9129 GCA_031419135.1 Gemmatimonadaceae bacterium | reverse complement strand
GGGTGAGGGTAGAGGGAGGGTAGAGGGTTTGCTCTACCCTCACCGTTCACCGCTCTACCCTCACCCCTGCACCTGCTCACCGCTCTTCCCCGGCTCTACCCTCACCCCTGCACCTGCTCACCGCTCTGGCCGTTCACCCCTCCTTGGCCCACTCTGTCCACGCCCGGCTATCGCAGCCCGCCAGCCGGTACGCTGTAGAGCAGTCGCACCGTCGCGCGGTCCGGATCGGTGAGTTCGCGCACGCGAATGCGTGCCGACATGATGTGACTGGGGGCGCTGGAGTGATCGAGACCAAGCAAGTGTCCCACTTCGTGCAGGGCAATGGCGCGCATCTGCGGCGGGGACACGACGCCGCCACCCGGATGGGCGAGGGCGAGCTCTATGTCGCTCGACACCAGCCACCAGGCATGGTCGCGACTCCATACCGTCTTTCCACTGATGCCAGTGGCAAAGCGTTCGATGAATCGCACGTGCACATCGGCGGTGGCCGAGTCGGTGATGTAGGTAAAGTGCACGGGAATGCCCGTTGCGGCCCAGGTCTCGAAGGCGTCGCGGATGGCCGGTACAAAATCGGCATTCCATCCGCTCAACGGTTGGTCATCTGCAATCCAGACGCGCAACGGTCGTAACACACGGTCGGGCCAGCGCACCACGGCGGAATCGCGTGACGCGATCAGATCGCTGATGTACGTGCCGCCAGCGCCCTGTGCGAGTCGGCGACGCAAGTCAAGCGGCGTGAGGGCTGCGATTGACCCGCGTGCTGCATTGCTGATACGCATCTCTGGGGCTGCCGTGCCGAAACTCTCCACGTCGGCGGTTGCCGACACGCGGTCAGTCGCCGTGCGTTCGACAATCGCCCCGGCCGACGTCTGATGCGCCGTGGCCCGGCGAATACCAACGATCTGGCCGCCGATGAAGCAGGCCAATCCCACGACACAGACTGACAGCGCGGATTCGGCAGTCTTCATAGTCAGGAAGACGATTCCCTCTGAGGGATGGTCACTCGGGGAGACGGGAGATTCGAGACGGGAGACGGGAGATGCGTGGAACGGGCCGTCTTCCGTCTCCCGTCTCCCGTCTCCAGTCTTCAACCCATGGACGCAGACGTGATTGTCATTGGGGCGGGCCTCGCGGGGCTCGTCGCTACCGCAGAACTGGCCGACGCTGGCCGACGCGTGATCCTGGTTGATCAGGAGCCTGAACAGAATCTGGGTGGACAGGCGTTCTGGTCGTTTGGCGGGTTGTTCTTCGTGAACTCACCGGAGCAACGGCGGCTGCGCATTCGTGATTCGGTCGAGCTGGCGTGGCAAGACTGGTTGGGCACGGCGGCGTTCGATCGCGACGAAGACGCGTGGCCGCGTCGATGGGCCGAGGCGTACGTGCACTTTGCCGCAGGCGAGAAGCGCGCCTGGTTGCATGCGCAGGGCGTACGGTTTTTCCCCGTGGTTGGCTGGGCAGAGCGCGGTGGCTACGGTGCCATAGGACCCGGCAACTCCGTGCCGCGGTTCCACATCACGTGGGGGACGGGACCCGGCATCATTGCGCCGTTCGTGCGTCGTGTGCGCACGGCGGTCGAACAGGGCCGTGTGTCGCTGCAGTTCCGACATCGTGTGACGGGGCTTTCGCAGCAGGCAGGTGTTGTTGACGGGGTGGAAGGCGACGTGCTTGAGCCGAGCGCGGTGGCGCGGAGCGCGCCGAGTTCGCGTACGGTGGTGGGGCACTTCAAATTGCGTGCACAGGCGGTGGTGGTGACGTCGGGCGGCATTGGCGGCAATCACGATCTGGTGCGCAGGAACTGGCCCTCACGACTGGGTGCACCGCCAACGCATATGTTGTCGGGAGTGCCAGATCATGTGGACGGTTTAATGCAGGGCATCACCGAATCGGCCGGCGGTCACCTGATCAATCGTGATCGCATGTGGCATTATGTGGAGGGCATCACGAACTACGCGCCGGTGTGGAGTCGACACGGCATTCGCGTGTTACCAGGGCCGTCGTCACTGTGGTTTGACGCTCTGGGTGGGAGGCTGCCGGTGCCCCTGTTCCCCGGCTTCGACACGCTGGGTACCCTGGCGTATCTGCGTAGCACGGGCCACGATCACAGCTGGTTCGTGTTGTCGAAGAAAATCATCGCGAAAGAATTTGCCCTGTCGGGATCGGAGCAGAACCCCGATCTCACGGGGAAAAGTATTCGCGGTGTGCTGGGCCGCGCAGATGGCAGAGTGCCCGCACCGGTGCAGCGATTTGTCGATCAGGGTGCGGACTTTGTGACGGCGAATGATGTGCCGACCCTGGTGGCGAAAATGAACGCCCTCACCGACACGCCGTTGCTCGACGCGGCGCACATCGAGCGCGAGGTGCGGGCGCGTGATCGCGAGATGGACAACGCCTTCACGAAGGACTTGCAGATTTCCGCGCTGCGTGGGGCGCGCGCGTATCTGGGCGACAGACTGATTCGTGTGGCGACACCGCACAAACTGCTCGATCCGGGCGCCGGACCGCTGATTGCGGTGCGGCTGCATGTACTTACTCGGAAAACACTGGGCGGGTTGGAAACCGATCTCGACGCGCGCGTGCTGCGGGCCGACGGGCAGCCGCTGGCCGGTGTGTATGCAGCGGGCGAAGTAGCGGGCTTTGGCGGTGGTGGTGTACACGGCTACCGCTCGCTAGAAGGGACCTTTCTCGGTGGCTGCATTTTTTCCGGTCGTTCGGCGGGGAGAGCGGCGGCAGCGGCGGTGGGGTGAGCCATACAACAGGATTTGAACCGCAGGGTGCGCAGGGGACGCGGGGGACATCCAAAGTTGTGCTCCGCGAACTCCGCGGTAGAAAAATGCCAAACCCATTCAACCGCGAAGGCCGCAAAGGACGCAAAGGAACTTCTTGTTCAACAACTTGGCGGTGAGATCCTTCGAACTCACCTTACGCGATGGATTCCACCAAGCAATTCAAGATTCGGCCGTCTATCCGAGCGGTGGCGCAAGCGGCGCGGTGGTGATGTGATTGAACCGCGGGGAGCGCAGGGGGCGCAGAGGACAAATCGGAAGCAGCGATTCAATCCCCTGCGAACTCTGCGTACCCTGCGGTAGAAAAATGCCAAACCCATTCAGCCGCGAAGGCCGCAAAGGACGCGAAGGAACATGTTCAACAACGTAGTCTCTGCATTCCCGGCGGTTCAAGCGTTTGTTGTTCCCCACGCGTGAACGTGGTCAGCGAGTTTCCCTGTAGCGATCAACTCGTGCAGTTCCTCGCCCAACTGCGCCGACGTATCCAGAACCGCCTGCCATCGGCGTTCGCGTTCGGGCGGCGGAAAGGTGAAGAAGTCCCGCCGATCGGGGATTTTTCCGCCGGGCAGCGATTGCACAAACGAACTGCTTGGTGAAATGAGCAAGGCGCGCTCGAAGTTCTTCGCGCGCGCTCGTCGCCACGGCAGCGCCTTGTCGAACCAGCCCGGCACCACGTGCGAATAAAAGTGCGGATACAGCACCAATCCGTCACCGTCGCCGAAGTTCAGATCGAGGTGGTAGTCCAGTACGCCGCCGTCCCAATGCACTTCGTTGGGACGACCGGTAATGCGCGCACCCTCGACAAGCAGCGGAATGGATCCCGACGCAATCAGTGCATCACGCAGGTTGTCGCGGGTGAGTGCCCGATGCACAGTTGGAAGGTCGCGCAAGTCGTGGAATGGTGACGCTTCGCCAGCGGCGTGAAACACCGTGCGTCGAAACTGCAGTGACAGCAAGCGACGTTGCACGAGGTTGCCCGAAACCGCGAGTGCAATGCTGGTAGCAAGCACCAGACGACGCTGGCTGGCGGCGAGTCCACGCCCCTGCGCCGTGATGATGTGCAATCGGGCAAACGGATGCGACAGGATCTCTTCGACGCCAGTGTCGCCCAGGATGTCGTCAAGACATTGGGTGAGGACGGCCGTGACTTCGCGCGGTCCGGGTTTGTGCGAGTAGCGCTGCCCGTAGATGTACGCGTGATGACCGCGGGCGAGTGCGGCAACGGGGTCGTGTTGGGCCAGACACGCGATGCGCCAACTGCCGATGGACGAACCAATGCAGTGCAGGGGCCGCGTGCGCGCTGGCGCGGCCGGTCGCAAGAAGGTGCCAAACAGGTAGCGGTCGAGCCCGGCGATGGAGAGCCACTTGGCACCGCCCGAGGCGCCTGGGAGAATGTCAATGTCCTCCAGCCGAAGGCCGCGCTCGCGAATCAGGGCGAGCGCTCGCGGGCCGGCGCGCAGTGTCAGCGCGGACGGCACGGCGGAAACGAGAGGAGGAGTAAGGGCACACCCGTAAGATAGACACTGGACGATTCCGCCACCCACGCTCTACACTCTACCGGGTGACAGACTTCACCTTCGAAACCACAACGCGTATCGTCTGTAAAGACGGTGCCGCCGCTCGGCTCGCACAGTATGCGCGCGAGCACGGGATGCAGCGCGTGTTGCTGGTCACCGATCGCGGTTTGCTGAGCGGCGGTGTGTTGAGCGACGCCTTGGCGAGTTTTGACGGCTCACTCGTTGGGCTGAGTGTGTTCGATGGGGTGGAGGCCGATCCACCGGAAGCGTCGGTGCTGGCGGCGGTGGCACAGGCCCGCGCCGAGTCGGTAGATGGTGTGATTGGCATGGGCGGTGGCAGTTCGCTGGATACGGCCAAGCTGGTGGCGCTGCTATCGCGCACGCCACAGTTGTTGGCCGATGCGTACGGCGTTGGCCGCGCCGTGGGTCCGCGATGGCCGTTGATTCAGGTGCCAACCACTGCAGGCACGGGATCAGAAGTCACTCCGATCGCGATCGTCACTACGCCCACGAGTGAAAAGCAGGGCGTCGTGTCGAGCGTGCTCTATCCCGATCTGGCGCTGCTCGATGCCACGCTGACGGTAGGGTTGCCGCCACGCGTGACGGCGATGACGGGGATCGACGCGATGGTGCATGCGATTGAGGCGTACACGTCGCGTCATCGCAAGAACCTGCTGTCGGACGCGCTGTCGATTCGCGCGCTGACGGTGTTGTCCGAGTATCTGCCGCGGGTGCTGCGCGAGGGCAACGACCTGAGCGCGCGTCGGGCCATGTTGCAGGGCTCGTTGCTGGCCGGCATGGCGTTCGCCAATGCCCCGGTGGCGGCGGTGCATGCGTTGGCCTATCCAATTGGCGGTCATTTTCATGTGCCGCACGGGCTCAGCAATGCGCTGGTGCTGCTGCCGGTGCTGGCGTTCAATCTCCCGGTGGCCGATGCATTGTACGCGGAGCTCAGCGTGGCGCTGCGTCGCGATGGTCGCCCCGTCTGCGTGCAGCCCAGCGGCGAGGCGTTCCTGCACGCCATGACCGGGCAGGTGGCCGGACTTGGCCTGGAACAAACCTTGCGCGAAGTGGGCGTGACGACGGCCGACCTCCCCATGCTCGCGTCCGATGCAATGAAGGTGCAACGTTTGCTGGTGAACAATCCGCGCGACGTTACGTATGACGATGCGTTGGCGCTGTACCGTCAGGCCTTCTGATCCTGCGTACCACCATGACATCCGAATCGCACACCGAAACGCGGGATCGCTACCGACATCTGACCACCATCGACACGCGGTGGATGGATAACGACGCCTACGGCCACGTGAACAATGTGGTGTACTACAGTTTCTTCGACACGGTGGTCAACCGTTGGTTGATCGAGCGCGGCGTGCTGAACATTGCGACGAGTCCGGCGATCGGGCTGGTGATTGAAACACAATGCCGGTACTTCGCACCCATCACCTTTCCGGATCGCGTGACGGCCGGTCTGCGCGTGGCGCATCTTGGCACGAGCAGTGTACGCTATGAGATCGGGTTGTTTCGCAACGAGGACAAGGAACCCGCAGCGGTCGGGCACTTCGTACACGTGTACGTCGATCGGACATCGCGGAAATCGACGCCGATTCCGGCAGTAATTCGCAAGGCGCTGACCACCCTGCATACGTTCGACTCAGCTTGATACCGAGTACTCATCACGTACTGAGTACTGCATGAAAGTACTGAGTACTCGTGAAGTACTGAGTACTCGTGAAGTACTGAGTACTCGTAAAGTACTGAGTACTCGTAAAGTACTGAGTACTCAGTTTAGTACTGGGTACTCAGTTTAGTACTGAGTACTCAGTGTGTCGTACTTCCTACTTCCTACTTCCTAACTTCCTACTCATGTTCCGTCTCTCCCTCATGCTGCTGCTGCCCGCCTGCGCTGCCTCGCCTCAAGGTCCCGCGCAGCGCTCTCCCACTCCGCCGTCCAACAGCGCCGGCGTGCGCGCCGAAGTCGTCGCCAGTGGACTGGTGAATCCGTGGGCACTGGAGTTTCTGCCCGACGGCCGCATGCTGGTGACGGAACGACCGGGTCGATTGCGCATTGTAGGGAAGGATGGCACGCTGTCGGCGCCCGTGACCGGCGTGCCAGCGGTGTTTGCGCAGTCGCAGGGCGGACTGCTGGATGTGGCACTCGATCCGCAGTACGCCACCAATCAACTGGTCTACTTGTCGTATGCAGAGCCGGGACCGAACGGGACGGCCGGAACATCGGTGGCTCGCGGACGACTGGTGGGCAATGGCTTGGAAAGCGTGCAGGTGATTTACCAGCAGGTTCCGAAAGTGCGAAGTGGCGGACACTTCGGATCACGACTCGTATTCGATCGCACGGGCTATCTGTTCATCACGCAGGGTGAACGACAGCAGTTTCCCGACAGCGCGCAGAGTCTTTCGGCAGGCATGGGCAAGGTCATGCGCATTTTTCCCGACGGCCGAGTCCCGCCGGACAATCCATTTGTGAGCCGAGCCGGTGCTCGGCCCGAGACTTGGTCGTATGGTCATCGCAACATACAGGGCGCCACACTCGACCCGGCCACGGGGCGGTTGTGGACCATGGAGCACGGCGCGCGCGGCGGCGACGAACTCAATCACCCCGAAGCCGGCAAGAACTATGGCTGGCCGGTGATCACGTACGGCATCAACTACAACGGCATGAAAATCGGCGAAGGCAGTGTAAAGGAGGGGATGGAGCAGCCCGTGTACTACTGGGATCCGGTGATCGCGCCGTCAGGCATGACGTTCTATACCGGCGATGCGATTCCGGGATGGAAGGGGAGTTTGCTGATCGGTTCCATGTCACCCGGCGCGTTGGTGCGACTCGAAATGACGGACGGTCGTGTCACGAAGGAAGAGCGGTACCTTGGCGACCTGGGAGAACGGATCCGCGATGTGCAACAGGGGCCGGATGGCTTTGTGTACGTGGTGACGGACAATGCGCAGGGGCGAGTTTTGCGGGTGGGGAGGTAAATGAGACGGGAGAAGGAAAGACGGGAGACAGGAGACGTGCTACCGGTCTCCCTTCTCCCTTCTCCCTTCTTTTTTCCCCTACGTCACCACGGGACGTACGATCGGACCGCGAAGGCGGTGACCTATCGCTCCGACAAGTCCGAGGGCCCGACGGCAGGCACCGAGACCGTCGACCCGCCCGAGTGCCTCACGCGGGTGCTGGTCCACATTCCCGACAAGGGCCACGCACCTCCGCACCCGGGCCACCACCGGGGCGCAGGCGGGCGCGCGGAGCCCGCCATCGACGCGGGCACCGTCGGCACCGCGACGACCCACTGCGGCCCACCGCGTCCCCTGAGCACGGCCCCGGCTCCCCGACGACGTGCGGGGACGTTCGGGGTGCGCGGCGGTCCCGCCGAGGCTTCGAATCAGTCTCACCCGCTCCGTGACGCCCGCCGACGCACCGGACCGGACCGCCCGCGAGGCGCGTCGCCGCGGCGGAGGTTGCACCGCGGCCCGCCCGATCTGTCCTCGCGCGACGGGGAACACGCCACATACTTCCACGACCCCGATCGAAATTCCTATCCTCCGATGGCCGCCGCCGAACACCATCCTACCCCCACTTCAGTGTGTCGTCGGCGATCGGAAGCGTGCGAATGCGCTTACCTGTAGCGGCAAAGATCGCATTGCACACGGCGGGTGCGGCAGCCGGAAGTGCCGGTTCACCCAGTCCCGTTGGCGGCGCCGACGACTTGATGAACTGCACATCGATGACCGGCGGCGCATGGTTCATGCGCAGCATCGGATACTTGTTGAAGTTCGTCTGCGCCGCCGCGCCACGCTCGATCGTGACTTTCTGAAACCATGCGGCGCTGATGCCATCGAGCATCGAGCCTTGCACCTGCGCCTCGGCGCCGCTCACGTTGACAATCGTGCCGGCATCAACGGCGGCGGTGAGCTTCTTGATCTTGAGTTCGCCCGCCTGACTCACGGCGACATCAGCAACGATCGCGACGTACGCGTTGTTGGCGAAACAGATGGCGAATCCCTGCCCCTCGCCGCGCGGACGCTTTTGTCCCCAGTTCGCTTTGTCGGTGGCGAGCTTGAGGACTGCAATCATCTTGTTCGCGTCAAATCGCGGTGACGCGGGTACGGTTGCCAGCATGTCGAGCGTAAACGCCAGCGGTTCCTTCCCGGCGGCGTGGGCGAGTTCGTCCATGAAACATTGCGTGGCCCACACATTGCCGTTGTCACCAGGCGCGCGCCAAAATCCGGTGGGAATGCCCCCGCGCAGCTTGCTGGACCGCACCTGCGACCCTTGAATCGCAGTGAACGGGAAACCATCGGCGGACATGTCGCCCGGTCCGCCCAGCATTTTGACAAACGCGTCGTGCAGCGCGACCACGGTGCCTTTGCTATCGAGGCCGGCAGAGAAGAAGTGCCATCCGTTCGAGCGAAAGTTGTCGTGCGCAAAATCTTGCTCGCGCGTCCACGTCAGTTTGATCGGCGTGCCCGCAAGCTGTTTCGCAATGGCGGCGGCTTCGATGGAAAATTCGTTACTGCCGCGACGGCCAAATCCGCCACCCAGTCGTGTGATGTGCACTTTCACGTTGTTCGCCGCGAGCCCCAGCCCCCGCACGATAAGCCCCTGTCCCGACGACGGAATTTGTGTGGGCGTCCACATCTCCATCACGCCGTCTTTAAACCACGCGGTGCAATTCTGCGGCTCGAGCGTGGCATGGGCGAGAAACGGATAGTGATACACCGCGTCGACGGCACGTGCGCCAGACGGCAATGATGCCGGACCGTTGGCCTTGGCCAGCGCGACGGCTTGCGCGGCCATATCGACGCTGCTCTGC
>JANOKE010001025.1:0-2733 GCA_031419135.1 Gemmatimonadaceae bacterium | reverse complement strand
AGCGGAAACACGTTATTCATCATCACACCAATCGCGGTGCTGCGCCACAACGGCCCGAACGGGATCGTCCCGGCCGTCGGCTCCAGGATGGTGCGCCATCGTCGCGCGCGAAGCGGAAAGATGCTGGTGGCGACGACCGTGCACACGATGAACAACAGCCAATTGGACTGGCGCAGCACGTTCCACACGTGAACCAAGGGCACGCCGCGCAGCGTCCACCACAACAGCACCGCACTGAGCGCCACACCCAGTGCGCTCTTCCAATCCAGCTTCACCGTCGGGCTACGTAGTGACCGCAAGATCCAGCAGGTCGCTCAGTTCCTCGAACAGCGCGTGCGCTGAAGGCTCCGCCAGCGAGCCCCGATTCCAGAGCACCTTGAGCTCGTCGCGTACCTTGCGCGCGCGCGTGATCGCCGAGTGTCCGCGAAAGAGTAACGACTCGATGGGCACGATCTGCGGCGCCTCGGCCGGCGGAGCGCCCGACCACGCGATGCTGGCCGCCTTGACCTTCGCCGCGAGTTCGCCGTCGCTGAGTTCGCGGTCCATCAACAGCTGAGCGAATCCCTGCACGGCAGCGCGCTCGCTGCTGTTGGCGAGTGGCGCGCGGGCCAATTTGGTGGCCAATGTGGCAATGCTGGCCGCGCCATAACTTTCGGCCACGTCACTCAGACCCAGCAGTCCGCGACGCAGTCCATCTGACAACGCCAACTGCGATGGACCCGCCGCACTGGTGGCCAACGCCTGACCTTCGCGGGCAACGCCGTCCGCTGCCGCTGCAATGTCGTTGCGGAAGCGCTGTGCGAGTGTGATCGGCGGTTCGGGATTGCGCTGCAAGATTGCCGGCAGACCGTCTTCGGGAAAGAATCGCGAGATCGGAATCACCTGGCTGGCCGGCGATGCCGGCGGTGCTGACGTTGCCAGATACCCCGCGGCCACCGACGCGAGTGCCACCGATTGCGTTCGGCTTCTGCGCTGTTCGGCATCGCCCCACGCGTGCGCATGCGCCACCAGTGCGCGTAACTCCACCAAGGCGCCGTGCACCGCGAAGTGCAGGCGTTCGTCCCATCGGAGTTCATTATCGCGCAGACCCGTCGCAATGCGTTCAATCGTTGACGCCAGCTCCGGGAGTCCGTCGAGTCGCGTCATGGTGGCGCTGCCGCGCAGGGCACGCGCATGCGTGAGAAACGCGGCCGCATCCGGCGAAGCGGACGGGGATTGGATCAGCAGCTGGTCGAGTCGATCCAGATACTCGACCGCTTCCTTCTGAAAAAACTCGATCAGGGCCTGTGGTGCGCTCATCGTCTCTCCGTCCTCGCACGGTCCATTTCGCGCCGGATCTCCCGGACCGCGTTTCCGATTCCCACAAACAATGCTCGCCCCACGATCGCGTGTCCGATATTGAGTTCCTCGATCTCGGCAATCGCAGCTACCGGCGCCACGTTCCCCAAGGAGAGTCCGTGCCCTGCATGAACCGACATCCCGAGTACCGCGCCCAGCGCCGCGCACTCCGCCAGCGCGGCCAGCGCCCGCGGATCGGACGCTGCGTGAGAATATGGCCCAGTATGCAACTCGATGGCGTCGGCGCCAAGATCGGCGGACCGTCGAACCGCCTCAGGGTTGGCGTCGATGAACAGACTGCTCTTGACCCCGGCACGTTTCAGTCGTGTCAAGGCGGCTCGCAGTCCGGCGGCGCCGTGTACCACATCCAGCCCGCCCTCCGTCGTCACTTCCTCGCGGCGTTCGGGTACGAGGGTCACTGCGAAGGGCGTCAGCCGTTCCGCGAGCGATACCATCTCGTCGGTGGCGGCGCACTCCAGATTGAGGACGGTTGTGATAGTTGCGGCCAGCCGCAGAACGTCGTCGTCCTGAATGTGGCGACGATCCTCGCGAAGGTGGGCCGTAATACCGTCGGCGCCGGCCTGTTCGCAGAGCGCTGCGGCCGCAACAGGATCGGGCTCGACACTGTGTCGCGCCTGCCGGACGGTGGCCACATGATCGACGTTGACGTACAGCCGCTGGTGGGAAGGCGTCATTGGGGAGAGAAAACGGGAACGGTCAAGACGGGCAGGCCCCGTTGGTGAGCACTACACTTCGGATGAGTCGGCATTGGTAGGATAACGTGCAAGGAGGCACTCGTGGTACGGTTCCCTTTCCAAATTGGCGTTCTGGTGGCCTCACTGGCCGCCTCGACTGCGTGCACGAAAAAGGTTGTGGAGAGCACAATCTCTCCGGCACCTGGCGCGTCCACGACGGCCCAACTTGCCGCCCCGCTGGATGGTCCCGCTGGCGCGACGTCGGCCCGCGCGGCCGTCGAGGCGTTTCTGACGGCCGTCCGGGGGCAGGATCTGCGCGGGATGTCGGCTGTGTGGGGGAACGACAAGGAACCCACCGCTGCACATGTGAAGCGCGAGGAGTTGGAAAAACGCCTCATTGTCCTGCAATGCATGCTGTTTCATGACAAGTGGCAGTACGCCGAAGACAAGGCTCGCTTGATCACGGGTGGTCGACAGGAGTACCTCGTCAACCTGCAGCAGAAGCAGCTCGGCGGCCGAACAACGTTCACCACTGTGGTCGGTCAGGGTGGCCGCTGGTTTGTAGAGGATATCACGCTGGACGGGGTGAAGGAGTTCTGCCGCTAACGCTGTTCTTCCGGAGGCCGCGGACGACAGCAGCAATTGAGGTACTCGGCGCAATCGATGGGTAGGCTAACACGGCGGGCCGCGATGGCCGCCG
>JANOKE010001024.1:0-4349 GCA_031419135.1 Gemmatimonadaceae bacterium | reverse complement strand
GCAGGTTACCGTCGTGCAGGTGCTGACGCCGGGATAGCCGATCGTGCTGGTGTCGGTGCCGACGCTCTCCTCGTAGATCACTTTCATGGTGTGTCGACCTCTGTGAACAATGGTAAGCGGAAAGCGTTGGCACGACGCAGCGGTAACTCCGCGCGCTACCGTGGAGGCAGTCCCTGTGATTCCCAACGTACTTCACCTTCGCCGTCATCGCAAACAACATCGGCGCGGCGGCATGCACGATCGTCAACGCAATTGGCATCACTCGACCGATTTCGTCTTGAATCACTGCCGAACCTTTCCTGACTGGCCGTAAACGCGTACCAATTGTATGATTATCCGTATAGAAGACTTCGCTTGTGCTTCCTGACAATTTGGTGCGCACCATCAAGCGCCGCGCCGCTGAACGCGGCACGACGCTGTCTCAAATCGTGGCCGAGGCGCTCACGCGCGGATTGGAGATTGCGTCGGCTATCGATCTTGCTCCGCTGCCTACGCATCGGATGGGCAAGCCGCGTGTCGACGTGGCTGACCGCAACGCGCTGTACGATGCCCTGGAAGGCGCGTAGTCCGTGTTTGTCGTCGACACCAGCCTGCTGCTCTACGCCGTGAATCCCGACGCCGAAGAGCCTAAGCAGCCGTACGCACTCACGAGTCTTGGCGTCGCGACGACCGACGTTGGTATGTCACATGGAATATCGTCTACGAGTTCCTGCGCGTGAGCACGCACCACAAGGTGTTTGGACGGCCCTCCTATGCTCGTCGCCCAACTGCCCGGAGCGGAACTGATTGAACAAGCTCTCGTCGACCTGGCCGCTGGGTTTGTTACGACCGAGTCCCTGCTCGTCTCGATCGCCGCCCCCGGGTTGCGCGGGCTTGGGTTCATCATCGGCGCACCGATCGCCGACGCCGAGCTGCAGCTATACGCCCGGCTGTCGGCGCGTGATGGATCGGCTGCGCACAGCCGGTACAACGCGCTCGTACGGCGCGTGGTGAGCTTCCGGCGTGCGGCGCAGTTCGCGAGGTAGCGGACCGCGAGCGCATTGCGACATCGACGTCTTCCTTGTCGGCGGTGCACGCCATGCAGGCCCATGCACTGATCACAACCGCCAACGTACGCGCGCAGTTCGCGCGCATGGAGCCAGAGTTGTATCGGTTTCCAGCCATCGATCCGCCGTCATTCCGTCGCGCCGTCGATGCGGCCTTTCCGCCGCACCATGGTGGACCAACGGTGATCTCGATAGACAGTGTTTTGGCAGATCGGGGTGGGGGAGGACGCGGACGAACTCCTCTGCGTCCTCCGGTTTCACAGCGGTTGTTTGCTAATACCTTGGCCGCGTGGTCCGCGGCACCTTGCCACAGTTGGCCGGCCAGTTCGCTGGCCACGTGCCCGGTGACTTATCGCGCTTGATGAACTCGGGATCTTCCGACGCCAGGTACACCATCAGGGCAGCCAGTGTCGCGTTGTGCTTCACGTCATCGAACACCACCTTGTCGTACGTGTCGCGGTTGGTATGCCACGTATAGGTGCCGTAGTTCCAGCCTACCGCACCCATGCCAAACGACGGCGTGCCGAAACATGCGAACACGGCGCCGTCAGTGCCGCCCGGATTCCCGGTGGGCACGTCGTTGAAACTCCATGACACGACATTGGCGCTCATGCTGTCGGTATAGAATCCTGGCAGCCTGCTGTACCACTGCTTGAGATGACGACCGATATCGCTCAGGCCTGATGACGACAGCGACTGCACGCGACCCGTGCCGTTGTCCTGATTGAAGAGCGCCTGCAGCCCCTTCATCACTTCCGGATGATCCTCGGTAAAGGCGGTGGAGCCGTTGAGCCCCTGTTCTTCGCTGGACCAGTGTCCCACCATGATGGTGCGCTTGGGATTCGGATACGCTTTCTTGAGAATGCGCATCGCTTCCATGGCCATCAGCGTGCCGGTGCCGTTGTCGGTCGCGCCCGAAGAACCGTCCCACGAATCGAAGTGGGCCGACAGCATCACGTATTCGTCGGGCTTTTCGCTGCCCTTAATCATCGCGATGGTGTTGAACGCGGGTTGTTCGCCAAGCAACGACGCGTCGACGTCAAGGCGAACCATGGGCTTTTGATTGTTCTCCGCCAGGCGATACACCAACCCATAGTCTTCGCAGGTAAGCGTGACGGCCGGTGCGATCTTGTTGTACGTCTCGAATACTTCGATCACGCCCCAGCCACCGCTACCACCGGGTCCTCCGCCAAATCCGCCGCGACCTCCTGCCGCTCCCGCGAGGCTCGCGGCCGGCCCGCCACCCCGATCGCTCGTATTCGGACCGACCGACGGCGCGTTGCCACCGCGTCCACCACCACCACCACCACCACCACCGCCGCCCGCCCCGCCTCGACCACCGCCGCCCGGCGCGGCGAATGGGTTACCGAATCCGGTGAGCTTGGTGCGTGACGTGATCATGCCCACCACTCCTGCCTTCTCCAGGCGCATGCCCAGCGTGCCCGTGCCGAGCCCCATCGAGTAACCCGTGCCGCGATACAGTTTCGTGCTGTCAGGGCGATTGTTCGGACCGTTCATCACCGCCCAGTCGGCGTTATTCAGCGCGATGAGTGAATCCATTCGCGCCTTCGACTCTGCTGTCGCAAAGCGGTTCCAGTCTTCCGACGGACGGCACGTTGGGAATGCCGGCGACAGCATCACGATCTTGCCCTTCGCCTTGGGTAGCCACGCCACGAACTCGGTACTGTCTGCGAACTTCGGCAGAATGATCGCTTCGGCGTTCACCGGCTTGAGTTTCGTGCCGGGACTCCATGCCAGCATCGTGCCTTCGAGGGAACGCGCGCGCGGCTGCATGAGATCGATATGCGAGACGCCACGACGCCATCCACGCCACGTGCCATACTGCTCACGTTTGGCGTCGATGCCCCACGACTTGTACTGCCCGATAGCCCAGTTGCTGGCGGCCGTCATACCGGGGCTTCCGGTCAGGCGCGGACCAATGGAATCGAACAGCGCCTGACCGAGCTTCTGGACCTGCGAGCTGTCCATCCCGATGCGCCAGATCCGCTGGATCGCGGCGTCGTCGGTGGGAAACGTGGTCAAGCGCTGGGCGGAGGCGGAGGCGGCCGTGAGCGCGGCGGCGAGGGAGGCGAGGGAGAGCCTGCGGAGGACGGTCATGGGAGGTGAGACGGAAGACGGGAGACGGGAGACGGGAGACTTCCCGGCGGCTTGATCATGGGCGTAGACGAGAGAAAACGCGACAGACGGCTTGGGCGTTGTGCTTGCGGATGCTATTAGCCCGCGACCGCGCGAATGTCGCGTTCCACCGTGCGCGACGCTGCAAAGAGCACCAGTGCCAGCGTCATCCCGATGGCCGGAACGATGAAAAATGCATCGTGCAGTCCCATCGCGCGAATGGCGTCGGTCATTACCGTGCTTCCCGTTGCCTCCATGGCGCGATGCGCGAGCCGATCGCTCAACATGCCAAGGATCGCCGTACCAAAGGCGCCGCCCAACACGTACATCCAGAAGAAGTACACGGCCATGGCGGTACCGCGCAGATGCGCCGGCACCACGTCGTGCACGGAGGCGTAGACCGTCGCGTAGTACAGGTAGAAGCACATCCAGCCAAGTCCCATCAACATCATGAACGGGATAATCGCACCTGGTGCGAGCGCGAGGGCGAAGTACACGCACGGCGACGAGATGGCGAGCGCGATGGAACCAACGATCAGTCGACCATTGGGCCGCCAATGCAGCGCCCGATCGGACAGCATGCCGCCAAACACCAACGCGAACACGCCGACAAGGCCCAGCGTGATGCCGGCAACAATGTTGGCATTCGCAATGGTCAGCCCGTGGTAACGACCCAGATACGCCGGCATGAACGCGTTCACGGCGTACGCATTGAAGTTGTGCAGCGCGCCCGACAGCACGATCCAGCGAAGCGTGGGAATGCGCCACAGCGCCAGATACGGTGCCCAGAATCCCGCAGCCGCCGTGGCAGGCGTTTGCGCGTGGGTTGATGCGGCGCGATCGGCGCTGCCACGTGGCGGCTCGACGATGCGCGAGACTGCGTACGCCAACACCAGACCCGGCACGATGGCCACGAAAAATGCCGCGCGCCAACCCCAGGCCTTGGCGATGAGTCCACTGAACACACCCGCAAGGAAAATTCCGATGGGCAGTCCGAGCATGAACAGCGAGAGCGCCCGTGCACGCTTGGCGCTGGGATAGAGATCGCCAATCAGCGAGTGCGAGGCGGGTGAGCAACTGGCTTCGCCAAAGCCCACGCCCAGACGCGCCGCAAAGAGCGTCCAGTAGTTGATCGCCAATCCCGACGCCGCCGTGCACACGCTCCAC
>JANOKE010001023.1:0-1679 GCA_031419135.1 Gemmatimonadaceae bacterium | reverse complement strand
CAACGTGCGCGCCTTGCAGGAAGCGTTCGATCGCGAACTCGGCTACGGACAGCCCGAGCGTCACCGACTCGCAGTGCGTGAGATGACCGCCCGCTACCAGCGTGGTGAACCCATCAACGAGCCGTCGGTCGACACGAGCGCGCCGAGCCCCGACGCAACGCGTCCGTTTCCCAATCTCGATGGCATCCGATTCCTCACGCATGACGGCGGGTGCGGCGGAACGCGACAGGACACGCGCGCGCTGTGCGGGCTGTTGGCCGGCTACCTGGTGCACCCCAATGTGGCCGGTGCCACGGTTCTCTCACTGGGCTGTCAGCACGCGCAAGTAGACATTTTGCGCGAAGAGATCGCACGTCGTGATGCCAACTTCACCAAACCGCTGTTCACCTTTGAGCAGCAACGCATGGGTACCGAAGACGCGCTTATGACCGCCGCTATCCGCGAGACGTTCGCCGGCTTCATCGAAGCGAATCGCGCCGAGCGTGCGCCAGCGCCACTGTCCGCGCTGTCGCTCGGACTCAAATGCGGAGGTTCCGATGGGTTCTCCGGAATCTCGGCCAATCCCGGTATTGGCTACACGTCCGACTTGCTGTGTGCGCTTGGCGGCTCCACGCTGCTGGCGGAGTTTCCCGAGCTGCTGGGTTCGGAACAGGATCTCATTGAACGATGCACGCGACCCGAGCTCGCCTCGCGGTTCGCCGAACTGATGCGCGCCTACGATGCGCAGGCGCACGCAGTGGGTTCAGGTTTCGAGATGAATCCCTCTCCTGGCAACATTCGTGATGGACTGCTCACCGATGCGATGAAGTCGGCCGGCGCCGCGCGCAAAGGCGGCACGTCGCCGGTAACCGATGTGTTGGACTACCCGGAGCGCGCCACCACGCCGGGTCTCAACCTGCTGTGTACTCCGGGCAATGACGTGGAGTGCACCACGGCGCAGACTGCGGCCGGAGCAACGCTGATTCTGTTCACGACCGGACTGGGCACACCCACTGGCAACCCGGTGGCGCCGGTGCTCAAGCTGGCCACCAACACCCCGCTTGCGCGTCGCATGCCCGACACCGTAGACCTCGACTGCGGCGCCGTGGTATCGGGCGAGGTCACGCTGGAGCAGATGGGAGAACGTATTCTGGATCTCGTGATCGAAACGGCCAGCGGGCGGTATGTCACCACCGCAGAACGACTGGGCCAGTGGGATTTCATTCCATGGAAACGAGGAGTATCGCTGTGAGCGCAACGTTGAACGACGCCTTCATGCTGACCGGTCGGGTGGCTGCGGTCACGGGCGCGGGTAGCGGTATCGGGCGCGCCATTGCCACCGAGTTTGTGCGGGCGGGGGCGCACGTTCACTGCCTGGATCGTGATCTCGAAGCGGTTTCGGTGGTCGCGCAGGAGCTGGGCGATGCGGCCACGCCCCACCGGTGCGATGTAAGCGATCCGGCCGAGGTGCAAGGGACGTTCGATCTCATCGACACGACGCACGCGGTCGACATTCTGGTGAACAACGCGGGTGTCTCGCATATTGGCAACATTGAGCATACGTCGCTCAATGATTTTGAACGACTGTTTCAAGTGAACGTGCGGAGCGTGTACCTGTGCACGCGCGCGGTGGTGAGTGGCATGGCCGAGCGCGAACGCGGGGTGATCATCAACATGGCGTCGGTGGCGGCGAGCGCCGG
>JANOKE010001022.1:0-5713 GCA_031419135.1 Gemmatimonadaceae bacterium | reverse complement strand
CCCAGTAGTACAGCCTCATATCCATCTGGTCCAGGCGTCCGCGTGTTGCGCGCAGGTTCGTCACTTCGGCCGCCATGCCACGCAGTGAGGACACCATCAGATCAAACGGTCGCTTGTACTTGGCGGGCGACGCCATGAGGTTTTTGCCCGTCATGATCGTGCGGATCATGGACTTGATATCACCACCGGTCGCGAGGTACGTCGCGGCGGCCGCATCGATCACCGCAGTCGGTGGCTCATGTGACAACAACCACCCCGTCATCTTTTTGGCGATGTAGCGTGCCGTATTCGGGTGATTCAGCAGCATGGTGATGGCCGCGTCTCCCTCCGATTTCATCTGCGCGGCGGTAGCCGTCGACGGCATGGCCGGGAAATCCACATCAAGGAAGGTCTTGGCCGTAAAATCGTGAAACGAACGGTTGAAGGCGAAAATACCGTTGCCGTCGTAGCTCCATCCGGTCAGGATGCGTGAAAGCTGCGCGACATCGTTTTGCGTGTAGCCAGCGTCCACGCCGAGCGTGTGGAGCTCCATGATCTCACGCGCATAGTTCTGATTCGGCGTAGGCTTGCGGCTGCTGTTCTGATCCAGATACCCCAGCATCGCCGCGCTCTCCGCCGATGCACGCACCATGTCGGGAAATTTTCCAAGCGCATGCTGACGGATGACGCTGCGATCGTCGGCCACCTTGAGATAGCCGATCTTGTCGTACAGCGTGTTGAAGTGGTCGGACCAGAGTTCGACCATACGCTCGTGCAGTTGCCGACGGGAAAACACGGCGCGATACACCGCCGCGTCGGCAAGCTGGTTGTACACTTCGCCGCCATCGGCCGCGCGAAGCTGCGCCGACGTCTGCGATATCAGGGGAAAGCGCGCGGCGACCGTCGCCTCCACGGCGCTGTCGTCAATCGCGGACGCATTGAGCTGATAGTTGAGATAGCCGGCGAATCCCATCTGGCGCGCCAGCGCGACCTCGCCAGGCTCGAGACCCAACGTGATCCGACGCACCAGTCGCAGCACTGGGTCTTTCCAATCGGCAGACGCATCGGCACGCGTGCCCGCCGGTATCGGCGTGGCGAGCGGCTTGCCACGGGAGCGACTGGTCTGCGCCTCAATCGCGGCGCCAGCGGCCATGGTTGCCACGGCGCCGGCGCTCATCGCGAAAAACCGGCGACGATTCGGCGGGGGGGTGTTCGACACCGCGGTTGCCGTGTCGTCCACCACCAACTCCTGTTCCTGCATCTCGGCGTCCGGAAGCATGGCCATGAAGATCACCGGTGAATTGAGGCGACTACGTACTCAATATGCTCCGACATCGGACAACACCTGTCAACCGTCCCTGTTCCGATTCGGCGTAATCGCGGCATCGATCCTCAACCCGTGACAAAACGACCCATGAGGTGATGCAGAAAGTATGGCGAACTCGACCTACCGGCGGTGCAAAAAATCACAACCCGCCGACATTCAGACCATAGATAGCCTGAAGTAATGCCATAGCTACAAACCCCACAATCCCTCCGAACCCTATTACCACCACCGGTTCAATTAATGCGACCGCCTGGGAAACCGTTCGTTGAAGCTCCCCGTCGGCCGACTCGGCGGCGCGCGCGGCCATTCCCGCAAGGTCACCGCTGGTTTCACCGGCGTCCAACAGACGCTCGGTGAGGGGTGGCAGCAGTCCGGCCAGCGACTGCGAAAGACCAGCCCCTCCGTGCACTCGACGCTCCGCTTCCTCCAGCGAAGTCGCCAAATGCCGGTTGCGCACGACAGCGCGTGCGAGCCTCATCGACCCGATTAGTGACACCCCGGCGCGAAGACCAATTGCCAGCGTGCCGGTGTATCCCGCCGCGTTCTGCAGGCGCTCCAGTCGTCCAATCAACGGCCAACGCAGTCGAGACTCGTCCATTCGCATACGCGTCGTCGGATCGCGTAACCAGCGGCCGATTACCAGCACGGTGACAGCAAGCATCAAGACCATCATCCACCAGCCCGTGGTCAGCGCGGTACTCACAGCGATCAGCAGGCGCGTACTCACTGGCAGAACGCCGCCGCTGTCCGTGATCAGGGTGGCGAAGCGCGGCACAACCAGCAACAGGATCACGGTTACCCCAACCACCGACGCCACCGCAAGAATGAACGGATAGACCAGCGCGCTCCGAAGCCGAGACCGCAACGCATCGCGTCGCTCGAGATGATCGGCCAACAGCGCCAGGCTGGCATCCAGCGTCCCCGAACCCTCTCCGGCGGCAATCACGGGTGCGAACACCGCCGGGAACACGGGTTGCGCACTCACCGCCGAACTCAGTGACTCTCCTCGGTTGACCGCGTCCCTCAGGGAACCGAAGCCCCTGCGCACCCCTTCAGTCGCCGCCTCCTGTGCGGCATAGGTGAGCGCGCGATACAGCGGCACGCCCGCCTCCAGCAGCGTGGCCACCGCACGAATCACCACCGCCAGGTCGGCGTTGGTATTCTCCCGCCAGCGCCACCGCGACGACAGCGTTCGCACCGCACCCATGGACTCCGTCGCCCGCAGCGCGCGTTGGGTGCCGGCCATCGGTTGCAGTTCGACTACCCACAGCGATCGGCGTCGCAAATCGTCGATCGCGTCGCGCTCCGACGCCGCGTCAATCTCGCCTCGCACCGAGGTGCCGTTGGCCGACACCGAGCGATAGCGCCAGCGACCGCCAGATGGTGGCACGTGGGTCATCGCCCGTCATCCTCGCTCACCACGCGCGTCACTTCGACAATCGTGGTTTGGCCATCACGCACGGCGCGCCATCCGTCGTGTAACAACGATGGAACGCCGCGCGACCGCATCGTGGCCCGCAGTTCATCGAGCGACGCCCCGTGCACGAACGCTGCGCGCAGCGTGTCGTCGAGCACCAGCAGCTCGGTGATCGCAGCGCGACCGCGGTATCCGCTCTGCGCGCAGCGGTCGCATCCGTGGCCCTCACACACGCGAGTGACCGGCGGGTCGAGTGCCGGCGTGACCCCACGCACCAGCACCGCCTCTTCGCTGTTCAGTGCCCGCCACGCCGCGCAATGGTCGCAGGTGAGGCGCACCAGTCGCTGTGCCAGGACACCGTGGAGCGTGGCGGCCAACAGATACGGTGGTACGCCCATCTCCGTCAATCGCGCGAGTGCTCCGACGGCATCGGTGGTATGCAGCGTGCTCAGAACCAGATGCCCCGTGAGTGCGGCCTGTACAGCGATTTCCGCCGTCTCGGCATCGCGCATCTCACCAACAAGAATGACATTCGGATCGTGTCGCAATATCGCCCGCAACGCATTCGCAAACCCGAAACCGGCCTTGGGGTTCACCGGCAGTTGGACCACGCCATCCAGTCGGTACTCAACCGGATCCTCCACGGTGACGACCTTCACTCCCTCGGTACTGCGTGCGGCCAGTGTCGCATACAGGGTGGTGGTTTTTCCGGAGCCGGTGGGTCCGGTCACCAGCAGCAGCCCCGATGTACGCGACACCAGCGCCGTCCACGCATCTTGTATTGCTGGCGTGATACCCAAATCGGTCATCGACCGACTGCGCGCCCCACCGCTGTCGAGCAAACGCAGCACCAGACTCTCACCGTGCAGCGCCGGCAAGGTCGACACCCGAATGTCGATATCGCGCTCGTCGATGCGCACCCGCGCGCGGCCATCCTGCGGCAATCGGCGTTCGGCAATATCGAGACCGGCTACGACCTTCAAGCGCGACAATACGCCAGCCTGAAACGCGGGCCCCAGTTGCTGCACATCCTGCAGCACGCCGTCGCGTCGCATCCGCACGCGCAGTCCGACGGTGGTCGACTCGAAGTGCACATCACTGGCACCCGTACGTGCCGCTTCCGCCAGCAGCGCATTCACCACCTGAATCACCGGTTCACGACTGGCCAGCGCGCGCAGATCATCCAGTGATTCAGTATGGTCGCCGAACAGCGTGGCACCGGGCTCGCCGTTCGCGGCAGGTGTGCGCGGCGTGGCGGCCAGAGCGGCGCGGATATCCGGGGCCGAATGCGTACGCACCACTACGCGCGCCTGCAGGGCACGCGCCAGCGCGTCGGCGACCACGGGAACCAGCGGACCGTCTGCCGCAACGTACGCGACCCCGGTGTCAATCCACAACGGCAGCACCGCATGCTCCTCGAGCCAGCGCACAGGGAATCGCTGCGCGAGCGCACCCGAGGCCGCGTCGCGCAACTGGCGCGCGTCGCGATCGGGGGGGGGGGTTGGCGCAGAAGGCGATTCGTCTGACATCACGACCTGGGTGCACCACCCGGTGATATGCCGGGCGGCTTGCGAATCACGGGCGTGCCGTTCAGGACACCCGGTGACCGGTCTTCCATGCTCTTGCGCACCCGCTCGCGAATGGCGTCGGCGTCGGCGTCGGTTCGCATCACGTAGGGCGTGATGAAAATTGCCAGCTCGGTGCGTTGACGCGTCACCGACTGCCGTTTGAACAGCGCGCCCAACCACGGAATGTCCATGAGCAACGGAATCCCCTGTTCGGTGGTCTGTCGCGACTCGCCAATCAGCCCCGCAATCACCACCGTCTGGCCATCACGCAACACGGCCCGCGTGCTGGCCTCGCGGGTGGAAATAACGGGTGCGCTGAGTGCCGCCGCCACTGTTTGCTGCGTAAGCGAACTCACCTCCTGCAACAACTGCACCGACACATAGCCATCGTCGTTGATCGTCGGTATGATGGACAGCTTTGTACCCACGTCCTGATACTGCACCGCACGGTCGATGGAAATGTCGTTCCCCAACCGTGTGGACGAAATGAAGGGCACTTTGCTCCCCACGAGAATGGTCGCCTCGCGATTGTTTGCGGCCACGATTTCGGGAGTGGACAACACGCGAACGTTGCTGGTGGACGCGATCGAGCGCAGCAACGCGCGCACCGCGGTACCATCGAGACGCACCAAACGCAGCAATGCCGACGTGGAGCCGGTGTCGGGAATCTCGGGATTACCGAACTGACCCTGCACATCGCCGCCACGGTTCACCGCGGCCCAATCGACGCCAAACTCCGAGCCACGCCCGAGTGCGATCTCGGCAATCGTGACTTCGAACAGCACCTGCGCCGGTCGCGTGTCCAAGGCATCGATCGTTTCGCGCAGCAACGGGAAATTGGGTGGCGCCGTGCGAATCACGAGCGCGTTCGTGGGCGCATTCGCGACAATGGTTGTGCGTCCCACCAGCAGACCGGCCGCAGAGTCCCGTGGAGTCGACGCCACGCTGGTAGCGGCCGTCGTGCCCGTCGCACCGGGCATCGAACGCTGTCGAAAGGTTTCGGCGTCGCGCGAACGAAACGTATCAAGTGCGCGCGACAGCGAACGATCGGCCAACGATCCCACGTTGCCCGTCGCCACCTGAATACCAAACAACTGTCCCAACGCACCCGCCAGATCCTCGGCCGACGCGTACTTGAGATTGACCACGTACGTACGCAATCCCGACTCACCAGCTGGTGCCGCGTCGAGTTTCTGCAACAGGTCCAGGTAACGCGCCACGTTGACACCGCGATCGGTGATCAGGATGGACTGCCCAGCCTGGACCAGCTTGAGCAGGGCGCTGAGCTGGTTCTTGGCTTGCAAACTGCATGCTGATCGCGAGCTCGACCTTTCGTAGACGGCTGGCTACAGCTCGCACACGCCAAAATCAAAATTGCGAACATCGGCAGATAAACCACAACAGTTCCCCTTAAATCACTCT
>JANOKE010001021.1:0-2734 GCA_031419135.1 Gemmatimonadaceae bacterium | reverse complement strand
GGCCCGGCGCCAAGCACGCAGATTTTGCCGCCGGTGAGGCCATCGGTCGTGCGGTCGGCGCGCGCGTGCTCACCTTTGCCCAAGGCGACCGGTTCGGGCTCACGAATCCGTTGCTCCCACCGATAGGGCCGCCCCCAGTCGGACCTGGCCGGTGGATCTACAACGGTGGGCCGATCGCCCGTGGCGGACTTGGCGCGCGCTCGTTCTTTCTTACGTCCGGCGATCAATTGCGCCCGCCTCCACCGCCCGCATTTGGAAGCGCCGCTTTCAATGCGGCACTGGCTGAGGTGCGTCACATCGCCGACACGCGGACGGCGGAGCAGATCGCCATCGCCAACTATTGGAATGTGAACGCATCGCCGCGATCGAGTGCGGCCATCATGGGTATCGCGCGTAAGCTGATCGTGTCGCATCGCCGGAAGGACGCCGAGGCTGCGCGCATCATGTTCCTCATCAGCGCGGCCGCTTTCGACGCCAGTATCGGATGCTTCGACGCCAAGTACGCCTACTGGTTCATTCGGCCCCCCCAAGCGGACCCGGGAATCGTCACCGTGTTCCCGACACCGCCGCATCCGTCGTACCCGTCGGCACACTCGTGCATCGTAGGCGCGCAAACCAGCGTCCTGACTGGCCTGTTCCCGAGCGATCGCATTCGGCTGGAAAACGTGGCAGAGGAAGCCAGTCTGTCGCGGCTCTACGCAGGGATTCACTTTCGGTTTGACATGGATGCGGGCCGTCGACTGGGTCGCGGTGTTGCCGTGCTCGCGCTGACGGCCAACGTCGACCACGTTCCTTGAAACAGCGTGCGACCACCCGGATCTCCGGGAGGTCGCACGCGACGGTCGCTGCCGACCTCGCAGGATGTCGACCGGTTTACGGTGGCGGCACGCGGGGACTTGCCACGCGCGGATCTTTCTTCCACTCCTGATTGTCTTTCCGAATCTCGCTGAGCGGCCGCAGGTTCCACTCGAAAAACGTCCACGTGCGGTTCCACGAGTCGATTTGTTCCGGCGTATCATCGCGTGTTGTGCTGGTAGGATCGACGCGTCGATTGAACGTGTGACCGCAGCCGCCAGCGCCCTGCGGCGGATTGACGTAGATCTTCGTTTCCGCGAGATCGGGCTTCAGCGCCCGCAATGTAAATACGAATTGCTGATTCTCTCGGAAAAATACGTCGCAGTCGTTGGTTGCCACATGCACCAGCATCGGCACCTTGAGGTTTTCAGTCTGAAACACCGGCGACCGCTTGATGTACTCCTCGATTTTTTCAAAGGGCAGACCTTGAATGCCTTCTTCGGCGGCGAAGTCGCGAGCGTACGACGGGCTGTGGTCGGAGAGGCGAAAAATCAGATTGGTCACCGGCACCATCGCGGCACCGGCCCGGAAGGGCTGCCCGTCGCGGAACAGGGTGTGGGCAGTGATGAAACCTCCGTGACTCCAACCCATCATTCCCAACCGATCCATATCGACGAAATTTACCGTCTTCAGAAAATCCACTGCGGACAACGCGTCATCCACTTCCATTCCGCCGTAGTCAATTTTGCGGTGAAACGCGTCGCCGTAGCCCGTGCTTCCGCGGTAGTTGGGCGTAATGACCACATAACCTCGCTCAACCGCGTCCTTCACAAAGGGCCACATCGACAGGCCCCAGTTGGAATGCACACCGCCGTGAACCCATACGAGCGCCGCGTGTCTGCTGGCCTTTTTGACGAGTGGCGCAAACAGGTAGGCCGGAATCTCGAGACCATCCACCCGGCTTTTGTACGTCACTTTCCTGAACTCCATCAGGCCTTTCGATCGGGCCTCGTAGGCGCTGTCGGTCTCGACTCGTTGGCGAATGTGCGTGTCGCAATTCGCGCGGCATCCGGCAAGATCGATGGGGTTCTTGCTCACGAACAACAACCGGGCGCGTGCTGTATCGGTGATGACAACGGCGCTGCCACCGCCGCGCCCGCCGCGCGCAGCCGCGGTGTCCTGTGCGTTCACAGGTGCCGCGATGAGCAGCGCGGAGAGTATGAAACGTTGCATCCAGATCCTCCCGTCAAGTGGTGGTGAACGCATTTGGTATCAGGTCTGTTTGCCGTCGGCTCGCTTCGCCGTTCACCAAAGCGGTTTGTGACTTCCCACAGCATCGAACCTACCGCACCACAGGGAGTCGCACCTGAAACTCAGTGCGTCCCGGCTCCGACTCCACGGCGATCTCTCCGTCGTGTCGTTGCAGCAAACGACGCACAATGTCGAGCCCAAGTCCGGTGCCTTTCCCCACGCCTTTCGTGGTAAAGAAGGGATCAAAAATCCGCCCCGCAATGTCAGCCGGAATGCCCGGGCCGTTGTCGCTGATGCGTACCACGACACGCCCCGGTTCGCACGACGCTGCCACCACCACGCGACCATTCACCGTCACTGCGTCGAGCGCGTTATCAATCAGATTCATCCACACCTGATTGAGCTCGGCGCCCACGGCATAGGCCCGCGGCAGGTCGTCGGCCAGCGCCAACTCAACCACCACCGACTTGGCGCGCGTCTTGGCACCCAGCATGGTGAGCGTGTCCGCGATACCCTGGCGAATATCCACGGGCTCGGGTGTGGGAGCGTGATCCATGTAGGTGAAGCCCTTCACGGCGCCAACGAGTTCGTGAATGCGCGAGGCCGCCGTCTCGATGTCGGCCGCCAGCGTGCGCACGTTGCACCCGGCGGCCATCCACTTGAGGGCGGCGTTGAGTACGTCGCCATC
>JANOKE010001020.1:0-1496 GCA_031419135.1 Gemmatimonadaceae bacterium | reverse complement strand
CGTGACGTCGGGTCCTTCGAATCGAAATGTCACCCGCCAGTTGCCGCTGACCTGCACTGCCCAGGTGCCCCGGAGATCCCCCTTCAGCGGATGGAGGTGGTAACCAGGAAGCCCCATCTCGCCCGGCTGCTCCGCAATGCTGAGACTCGCAAGAATCAGTCGCAGGCGTTTGGCGTGCTGAGTCTGGATGCCAGCGGTGGTCCCGCGACAGAAAAAATGCTCCAGGCCCTTGTGCCTGAACCCCGTGATCGCCATGCCGAAGCGTAATGCGTAACGTGGCAGATGGCAACTGATCAGCAGCGCCTTGGTCGGACGCGCGCCTGGGCCGCTTTTCGTCATCATGCCGCTGAGTGAACACCCTCGTGGCCGTAGGCACCGGCGAAGCGTTCGTGTACTCCGCAGTGGCCGCCGTAGCACCGGCCCTGTTCGTGCGCTTCGGCATCGCGCCTCGCCTGTATTACGAGGCGGTAGACATCATCATCGCGCTGTGCTAACGCTGACCGGAAACATGTTTGAAGCTCGCGCCACGAAGCAGACGTCGTCGGCCCTGCGTTTGCTGGTGGGCCTCCGTTCGCGAACGGCGCGAGTTGTGCGAAACCCCGTTAAGCAGGACGTACCCGTGGAACAGGTGGTGAGCGGCGATGTGATCGTGGTGCGCCCCTTCGAACGCGTGCCGGTAGACGGTGAGATCATTGCCGGCGAAAGTAGGGACGTTGTGTGCACTCATTGACGACATTTCGGACGGTGCATGAGCCGAAGATAGCGCCTCGCGCTACGGTTCCCGCGTTACGGTTGGAACACTGCGATTGGTTGTCGTGCCGTCGCCGAGCTGTCCGAAAGTGTTGGCGCCCCAGCAGTAGGCAACGCCGACCATCGTCAGCCCGCACGTGTGCTGATAGCCCGCACTGATCTCAGTGAACACGACACCACCGGCCACCGGATAGGGTAGAAAATTTCGAATATACCGCTGGCCGTCGCCGAGCTGTCCACTGAAGTTGCTTCCCCAGCAGGAGGCTCTGCCGGCGCTCGTCCGACCGCACGTGTGAAAAGCTCCGGCACTCACACTCGTGAACCCGTCGCCCGAGAGTACCAAGCCGGGAACCAGTCGAAAAAAGGACTCCGAGAAGTCGCCAAGTTGGTCTTCACGGTTGCGGCCCCAGCAATAGGTCAAGTCAGAAGTCGTTCGCCCACACGAGTGAAAGTCTCCGACACTCATACTTGCAAACACAAGGCTCCCCGCAACCGCGACTGGTGTCGGGCGAGTGATTGACGTGCCGTCGCCGAGCTGTCCAGAGTTGTTGATGCCCCAACAGTAGGCCGCGCCGACGATGGTTCGTCCACAGGTGTGGCCGTTGCCCGCATTGACCTCGGCGAACTCCATACTGCCAGCCACCATCGTGGGGACAAAGCGAGGAGAACTCGTGCCGTCGCCCACCTGTCCGGAGGCGTTGTAGCCCCAGCAGTAGGCAAGGCCGGCGCTCGTCAGTCCGCATGTG
>JANOKE010001019.1:0-1716 GCA_031419135.1 Gemmatimonadaceae bacterium | reverse complement strand
CATTGAACCGGTTGGTGCATCGAATAGTCTGGGCCGCATTGTCGCTACCGGCTTCCCCGTTGCGGCGCTGTTGCTGGCCAAAAAGGACGGCGCGTACGAGGTGCGTTTCGCCAACGCCCATGCCGCCACGGCAACCACCACATTCAGAGCCACCGCCACGACCGTCGCGTAGACCACATCGTGCAGCCGCAGCAGGTAGTAGCCGGCCAGCAGACTGCCGATCACGCCACCGACGATGTTGCCACCGTAGAAGAAGCCGAGCCAGGAGACGCCGCGTGGGGTCGCCTCAACGAATCGCGAAATGGCAGGGAGCGTGGCGCCCATCAGGAGTGTTGGCGGCAACAGCGCGATCGCGCAAAACACGCCGCTCAGCAGCAATCCGGGAATGCCCCCCAATCCGATGGCCGCATACAGCTTGCCGATGAACGGCAGCAAGGTGACAATGAGCACGCCGCACACACCGATACCGGCTTCCAGCCACGCGTATACACGCAGCGGATGCATCGCCCGCGACACGTAGCGCGACAGCAGCAGGCTGCCCGCGCACATGCCGCCCATGAACGTGCCCAGCACGACGCCGAGCGAGATCGCGGAAGAGCCGACGATGAGCGACAGCATCTGCAGCCACACCACCTCGTAGATCAGGGCAGCGCAACCGCTGCCGATGAAGAGCACGATCAGCAGTGGCAGAAACGGACGGTGCGCGGAGGAATCCGTCGCGGCGGTGGTAGTTGCTGACGAGGGCATCGGTGTGAGCTGGTGGTGAGGCGTCGTTCGAGGGGTCTATGACGGCTGCGTCGTGATCAACGGGACGGCATGGTTACCTTCATCGTCGCGCGCACGTACTCTGCCGCAGCGCCGTGGGTGGCGAACCACACCGAGCCGACGCGCCGGGTCTTGATGTGCGCGATGAGTTGCTCGAGCGCGATTA
This sequence comes from Gemmatimonadaceae bacterium, assembly GCA_031419135.1. Taxonomy (GTDB): domain Bacteria; phylum Gemmatimonadota; class Gemmatimonadetes; order Gemmatimonadales; family Gemmatimonadaceae; genus Gemmatimonas. The sequence continues at coordinate 785 of JANOKE010001019.1, read as the reverse complement.
TGCGCGAGCGGTGCCCCGAGATATGCGGATGCAGTGTGAGGATGAACATGCCGCGTTCCTCGTACGCCTTATCGAACTCGTCCATCCACACACGCGCGACGTCGCGCGGGTTCATGTAGCTCTGACCACGCGGGTCGAACAGCGGCGCATCGTCGAGGATCCACTCCACCGGGAGTTCGATCAATCCCGTCGGCTTGCCGTTCTGCAGCAACTCGTACGGACGATCATCGGCCATGAGCGAACTCTCATAGCGGAAGCCCATGTCACGCAGGATGGTGAGCGTGTTTGGGCTGAAGTTCCAACTCGGCGCGCGGTAGCCCGTTGGTTTCACTCCGGTAAGGTGCGTGAGCTCGGCCACGGCTTTGGTGAGCAAGGCACGCTCGGCGGAATCGGGAAGCGTGGTGTTGAGCTCATGGATCCAGCCGTGCACACCGAATTCATGTCGGCCACTCTTCTTGATCGTATCGGCCATGTCCGGCGTCAATGCCAGGCTGACCGACGGAATGAAGAACGAGGCCGGGATCTTGTTGGTGTCGAGCAGCCGAACGATGCGTCGCAGCCCCTGGCGCGCACCGTACTGCGCCTGCGACAGCGACGCGGGGGTTGGCTCGCCAAAACGCAACGCGACCGTCTCGTTGTCCACATCGAATGACAGCAACACGGCTACCCGCGCACCACCGGGCCATGACGGCGGCAGCAGGTCGCGCCCGGCGCGCACCGCGTTCACCACGGTGCGCACCGAATCCATGGTCCACTTCCAGCCCGGTGTGGCGGTGGTTTGCGGC
>JANOKE010001018.1:0-17101 GCA_031419135.1 Gemmatimonadaceae bacterium | reverse complement strand
GTCGCCCCGGTGGCGCGGGACGCACCGGATGCTCACCACCGAGACGGGCGCGGCCAAGTGCGTTGCCTGCGGCCTCTGCCCATCGGTCTGTCCGGCGAACTGCATCAAGTTGGTCCCCGGCGAAGATGAGCAGGGCAACCGCTATCCGCTCGTATTCGAGATCGATGAATTCCGCTGCATCTTTTGCGGATACTGCCAGGAGGTATGTCCCGAGGAGGCAATCCATCTCGGGCGCCACTACGAGAACGCGGAGTTCGACCGCGCCGCCTTCGTGTACGACCTCGAACGGCTCATGGCCCAGACGCATCCGGTGAGCGAGTTATGGGATCCGGCCGATCCGAAGGGCGAATGAACGCCTTTTTCGAGTTCCAGTTCTATCTCTTTGCCCTCCTCGCCATCGTGTCGGCGCTGCTCTTCGTGACGCGCCGCAAGCCGGTGTCGGCGGCGCTGTGGCTCATCAACGTCATGTTTGCCCTGAGCGGCCTGTACGTCATGCTGGATGCGCCGTTCGTGGCGGCAATCCAGGTGCTGGTCTACGCCGGAGCCATCATGGTGGTGTTCATATTCGTCGTTATGCTCCTCAATCTCGGTGAGCATTCGATCACCGATGTGCGCGCGCTCGGCGCGCGCGTCGGCGCCGGCTTGATGACGATCGCGCTGCTGGCCAATCTGCTCGTGATGCAGCGTGACCCGGTGGCGCGTGTGGCGCAGGCGCCGGCGACGGACAATGCCGTGCTGCCGGTGGCGGTCTCCCTGTTCAGCGAGTATCTCGTGGCCTTTGAGTTGACCAGCGTCGTGCTGCTGGTGGCGGTCATCGGTGCCGTGTTGCTCGCCAAGAAGCGAGTGCACGCATGATCACCGAGGCGCTCATCGTGTCCGCCGTCTTGTTTGTAATCGGCGTACTGGGCGTGCTCACGCGTCGCAACGCCATCATTCTCTTCATGTGCGTCGAGCTGATGCTCAATGCCGTCAACCTGTCGTTCGTAGCCCTGGCCAAACTGCACGGCGTCGCGGGTCAGGTGTTCGTCGTGATGGTGATGACGATCGCAGCCGCTGAGGCCGCGGTCGGGTTGGCCATCGTGATTTCAGTATATCGGCATTTCGGGACCGCCGAACTCTCGGCGCTCCGCATGCTTCGCGACACATGACGTTCACCGGTGCACTGCTCCAGCTGTCGGCGACCCTGCCGCATCCGCTCGACGGGACCGTGGCCGAGTTCGCGTGGATGATGCCGCTGCTCCCGTTGCTGGGCGCGATCATCAACGGGGTCGTGGCCCTCTCGCCGCGTTGGAGATATTCCGCACCGACCGGTCTCGCCGAGGCGCCCGGCGTGGGGATGGAGGCGCAACGCGAGCGCCATCGGGTGGTCTCTGCGGTGGCCGTCACGGTGCTCGTACTCGCCGCAACGCTGGCGATCGCCATCTTCTTCACCATGCGGAGCGTCGCACCGCTTCGCGAACCGTTTGTTCGCAGTTATGGAGAGTGGATGCCCGCGGGCGCCCTTCGCATCGACTGGGGGTTGCAGATCGACCAACTGTCCATCGTGATGGCCCTCGTTGTTACCGGCGTGGGAACGCTTATTCATGTGTTCTCGATCGGTTACATGAAGGCCGATCCCGGTTACGCGCGCTACTTCGCGTATCTCAATCTGTTCGTGGCCTGCATGTTGGTGCTCGTGTTGGGCTCCAGCTATCCGGTGATGTTCGTTGGCTGGGAGGGTGTGGGGCTCTGTTCCTATCTCCTGATTGGCTTCTGGTTCAACGATCGCGCGAACGTCAAGGCCGGACAGAAGGCGTTTGTGGTCAATCGCGTCGGAGACGTCGGCTTCCTGATGGCCATGTTCCTGATGTGGACCACCGTTCAGCATCTGGATTTTGTGGGCAGCCACACGGCGCTCGCATCGATGGGCGGAACACCCGTCGTCCTCGCTATCGCACTGTTCCTGTTTCTCGGTTGCGTCGGCAAGAGCGCCCAACTGCCGCTGTATGTGTGGCTCCCGGATGCAATGGCCGGTCCGACACCCGTGTCGGCGCTGATCCACGCGGCCACAATGGTCACGGCTGGCGTGTATCTGATCGCGCGCGCGGCGCCGATTTTCGCCGGCGCGCCGTCTGCGTCATTGCTGGTGACGGTGGTTGGCGGTATCACGGCGCTGTTCGCCGCCACAATCGCCCTGCGTCAGTGGGACATCAAGAAAGTGCTGGCGTACTCCACCGTCTCCCAGCTGGGCTACATGTTCATCGCCGTCGGCAGCGGCGCCTATACCGCCGGAATTTTCCACCTCGTCACGCACGCCTTCTTCAAGGCGTTGCTGTTCCTTGGCGCTGGTTCGGTCATTCATGCCATGCACGCCGCGTTTCACCACGCCCAGCGTCATGATGACGCGCAGGATCTCCGCAACATGGGTGGGCTTTCGCGGTTCATGCCCGCCACGGCCGCCGCAATGGGCGTCGCCGCCCTCGCAATCTCGGGCGTGCCGCCGCTGGCCGGATTTTTTTCAAAAGACGAAATCCTTTCATCGGTCTTCACCCGCGCTCAGGGATCCCCGTTGGCGAATGCCAACTTGTTGGGAGTTCCCGGAGGGACGGTGCTCTACGCCGTGTATGCGTTGGGCCTGGTCACCGCGCTGCTCACCGCCGTCTACATGACGCGCCTCATGTTGCTCGCGTTTGCCGGAGCCAATCGGACCGGCGAAACGGAACGACTCGCGTTGCGCGACGCACCGCCGATCATGACCGCGCCCGTGTTGATACTGGCCGGGCTCACGTTGGCGGGCGGGTGGCTCAATTTGCCTGCGCAGATACCGCTCGGACCCACAGGACTGCTGGAGCAGTGGCTCGCGCCGGTCACGGGAGCAAGCGCCCGACGGCTCACGGGTACCGGACACCTCACACACGCGACCGAGCAACTGCTGATTGGTCTGGCGATCGCCGTCGCGTTGATCGGCATCGCGTTCGCGGTCTTCCGCTATCGACGCCCCGTCACCGACAAAGCACACGCTCCACCGGAACGCGGACTCGCTTTGGTGCTGGAGAACGCGTATGGCGTGGATGCGGGAATCGAAGTTGTGCTGGTTCGTCCCATCACCGCGTTCGCCAACGTTGTGCTGGACCGGGGGATCGACCGTGGCGTCGATCGGGCGTTCAGTACTGGCGGGTCGTTACTCACGCGCACCGCGACACTCTTCGGCTCGCGGTTGCAGGACGGCGATGTCGGCAAGTACGCCTGGATGATCGTGGCAGGCGCCCTCGCCGTGCTCGCCGCCTTCACGCTGCGCTGAACGATGCACGCAATCCTGCTGTCGATGCGAGCCGATCACTGGGTGCTTCCCGCGCTCGTCCTCTGGCCGCTGCTGGCGGCACTCATCGTACGACTGGCCGGTCGCGATGTCTCGCGCGAAGAAGGCAATGGCGAGGTTCCGAATGACGGCGTCGACGCACGGCTCCTGACGCTGGTCGCCCTCGCCGGCGAGGCGATACTCGGGATTGCGCTGTGGAGTGTGTACGATACGGCAACGAGTGGCTGGCAGGGTCGAGTGGATGTGCCGTGGCTGGTCGATCTCGGCGCCACCTTCAGCCTCGGTGTCGATGGCCTCTCGCTGCCGATGGTGGTGCTCACGGTAGTCCTGCTGCCGCTCACGCTGCTGGGATCGTGGGACAACGTGCGCGTCCGCACGCCGGCATTCGGCGCGCTCATCCTGCTGCTGACTTCGGGCTTGGTTGGTGTGCTGGTCTCGCTCGACCTGCTGCTGTTCTATCTCGCGTGGGAGCTCATGCTGATTCCCACATACTTGCTCATCGGTATCTGGGGAACCGGCACGGCAGCCCGCGCGGGTCTTCGCTATGTTCTTTTCACCCTGGCCGGTTCGCTGCTGATGCTGGTGGCGATTGTGGCGTTGTGGAACGCCGGCGGTGCGACGTCATTCCATCTCGACCACCTGCGCACCATTCGACTCGACGAGCGCACGCAGCTGCTCATGTTCGGCGCGTGTTTTCTCGCATTCGCGATCAAGTCTGCGCTCGTCCCCTTTCATACGTGGCTGCCGGATGCACAGCACAGCGCGCCCACCTTTGTCGCGGTAACGATCGGTCTCAAGGTCGGCGTCTATGCCACGCTCCGATTCGCCATTCCGCTCTTTCCCGCCGCGGCCATGCATCCGACGGTGCGTGGCGTCATCCTGGGGTTGTCGGTCGTCGCGATCGTGTACGGTGCGTTGGTCGCCATGGCCCAGAGCGACGTGAAGCGGCTGGTCACGTACAGCTCCATCAGTCACCTTGGTTTCATCATGCTCGGGATCTTCGCGTTCACGCCACAGGGAGTGCAAGGCGCCGTCCTGATCATGGTCAACCACGGCATCACCACCAGCGCGCTGTTCCTGCTCGCGGGGATGTTGCAGGATCAACGCGGGACCACAGATATGCGTAAACTTGGCGGTCTCGCGCGCGCGGCGCCGCTGTTCAGCACCATGCTCACGCTCGCAGTGCTGTCCACCATTGGCCTGCCCGGCACCAATGGGTTTGTGGGCGAGTTTCTGGTCTTGCTCGGTACTTATGCCAACTTGCCGGTGTTGGCGATGCTGGCAACGTCGGGCGTGATTCTCGCGGCGGTGTACGGTTTGCGCGCCCTGCAGGGATTGCTGTTCGAAGCGTCCAATGGAGAGGCCAACCACCCGCTCCGCGACCTGACCCGGCGTGAACGGGCCGTGATGGCCGCGTTTGCCATCGCGATTCTCTGGATGGGTGTCGCGCCCGGTGCCGTGATGAGACGTATCGAACCGGCGTCTCGCGTCGTGATCGAGTCGGTGCACGTGGGCCTCAACGTGCCGGTTTCCCGCACGTCGCACATGATGATCCGCTGACAGATGGGTGCACTCGTGTCTCCCGGCTCACTCCTCACGACCTTCGCACCCGAACTGGTGCTGATCGCCGGAGCCATGGTGCTGCTGCTGTTCACGGTGTGGAAACCGCAGGGCAACGTGCGTGGCAGCGCCGAGGGGGCGGAACTCACCGCAACCGTGGCTCGATACAGCATGATGCTCTGCGTCGTGGTCGGCGTGGTCGTGATCATCGCGTGGCGTGGTGCGGCGGCGGGGACGACCGACCAGCGTGTTGCGGCCGACGGATTCCGCTGGGCGATCGATCTCATCCTGTTGGCGGGAACCGCCCTGTCGCTCGTGCTGCTGGAGGCCGATCATGGTCGAAGCGGCGCCTACAGTCCGGAAACGCCGGTGCTCATGTTGCTCGCCGTGGTCGGCATGATGGTCATGGCCGCTGCGCGTGACCTGATGTTCGTCTTCCTCGGCATCGAACTCATGTCGTTGGCGGTGTACGTCCTGGCAGGCGTCAATCGGCGGAGCGCGCGCGGCGCCGAGGCCGCCATGAAGTACTTCTTGTTGGGCGCATTCTCCACAGGGTTTCTGCTGTACGGTATGGCCTTGGTGTTCGGTGCGACGGGCAGCACTCGCTTGGTTGACGTCGCGGCATGGGTGACACGAAACGCCGCGCTTTCGCCGATGTTCCTGATTGGATTGGGTCTGCTGCTGGTTGGATTCTCGTTCAAGGTCGCCTTGGCGCCATTCCATCAGTGGGCCCCCGATGTATACGATGGGGCGCCGTTGCCGGTGACAGCGTTCATGTCGGCGGTGGTGAAGACCGCCGCCTTTGCCGTGTTCGCGCGGGTGATGACCGAAGCGCTCCCGGGCGCAGTCAGTCACTGGCATGCGGTGCTCTGGTGGTTGGCCGCAATCACAATGGTGGTCGGCAATGTGCTCGCGCTGTCACAGCGCAATCTGGTTCGCATGCTGGCCTGCTCCAGTATCGCCCACGCCGGATACCTGTTGGTGGCCATCATCGTGAGTTCAGACGCCGGTACATCAGCGCTCGTCTTCTATGCCGTGTCGTACACGCTCGCCACCATGGGGGCATTTGGCGTGCTCATCACGGTGAATGGAGGCCGCGAGCGTTCACCGGTGTTGGACGATCTGGCCGGTCTCTGGTTGGTACGTCCAGGTCTCGCCGTCGCGATGGCGGTGTTCCTGTTGGCGTTGCTGGGCATGCCGCTCGTCGGTGGGATGGGGTTCTTTGCGAAGTGGTATCTGCTGCAGGCGGCGTTACAGAGCACCACGCCACAAACAGTGCTGGCAGTAATACTGGTGCTGAGCAGCGCGGTCTCGGCGGCCTACTACCTGTCGGTGATCGCCGCCATGTTCATGCGGCGGCGGCCGGACGGGGATGCGATACCGTCCGGCACGTCGCTCGCCGGCGGCCTGATCGGCGCGACGGCCATCGCGCTCCTCGTTTTCGGGGTCTATCCCACGCCGATCGCTCGGCTTGCGCGACTCGCCGTTCCATCAACACCACGTCACGCAGTTCTCCCCGACGCGCCGCTGCCCGCGGTGAATGCGTCGACCTCGCGCTGACGCATCGCCTCACTTCACGAACTCGCATGTCCATCAGTCAAACGATTTTTCGACAGTACGATGTCCGCGGCATCGTCGGACGCGACCTCACCGCCGAGGTGGCCTACGGATTGGGGCGCGGCTACGCGGCCTATCTCGAACGGAAAGGCATTCGGGGAGCGATCGCCGTGGGCCGCGACAATCGCCCGAGTGGCGACCTGCTGTGCAGCGCGTTGGTTCGGGGACTCACCGAGTGCGGCGTGGATGTTGTCGATATCGGTGTCGTACCCACACCGCTGCTCTACTGGTCGCTGCATCACGAACGCGTGGTTGGCGGCATTCAGATCACCGGGTCGCACAATCCGCCGGAATACAACGGATTCAAGATGTGCGTCGGCACCGATTCATTGCACGGTGTCGAAATCCAGGCGCTCTACGCCCTCATCGTGGCAGAGCAGTTTCCCGCCGGACATGGAACCGTCTCATCGGTCGCCGTGATCGATCGATACGTTGCCGACATCGCGACACGCATTGGTCCACTGCACCGCGCGGATGGCACCAGGCTCAAGGTCGTGTTCGACTGCGGAAACGGCGCCGGTGCCCTGGTCGCGCCGCAACTGATGCGGGCGCTGGACGTCGACGGCATCGGACTCTTTACCGAAAGTGACGGCACGTTTCCCAACCATCATCCCGATCCGACCGTTCCGGAGAACCTCGAAGACTGCATCGCGGCCGTGCGCGCTACTGGCGCGGAGATCGGTGTGGCGTTCGACGGCGATGCCGACCGCATTGGCGTGGTCGATCGTACCGGGCGTATCATCTGGGGCGATCACGTCTTGATTCTCTACGCGCGGGACGTCCTGGCGCGCACCGGCGCGGGGCAGCCCATCATCTTTGATGTAAAATGCTCGCAGGCGCTGACTCACGGCATTGAGCAGGCTGGCGGGGTGGCCGTCATGTGGAAGACGGGCCACTCGCTGATCAAGGAAAAGATGAAGGAGATGCACGCCCCGATTGCCGGTGAGATGTCCGGCCACATGTTCTTCACGGAGGGCTTTTACGGCCACGACGATGCGCTCTACGCGGCCGCGCGATTACTGCGCATTCTCGTCGATTCGGGAAAGCGGATCGACGAACTGTTGGCCGACGTGCCGCCGTTTGTCTCGACCCCCGAATTGCGGATTGAAACCGACGAGACGGCCAAGTTCGAGATTGTAGCACGTGCTGCCGCGCATTTCAAATTGACCCACGACGTCATCGAGGTAGACGGCGTGCGGGTGCTCTTCGGTGATGGATGGGGATTGCTGCGTGCGTCCAACACGCAACCGGTCATCGTTGCCCGCTTCGAAGCCCAAACGCCGGCGCGACTGGCATCCATTCGCGGCGAGATGGAGCGCTGGCTCCACACACAGGGTGTCCGACTCTGATGCGTGCGCACCTGACACCCTGACACATGCGCCTGCGAAACTGGCTGGTTGTCGTCATCACGGTGGTCGCCGCGCTCCTGTTGGCGGGGCGCGCGATCACGGCGGCGATTGTAGATCACGCCTGGTATGTGGCGATGGGCGTCCCGGGCGTTTTCTGGGAACAGTTCACAGATGCACTGCTGTTGCAGGGGCTGGCGTGGGTGGCAGGTGCGCTGTTCGCCTTCGCGAACCTGCACGCTGTGCGCCTGACGATTCTCGCCGTCGCGGTGCCATCCCGTGTCGCCAACATCGAACTCACGGCGATGTTGCCGCCGCGAAGATTGCTCGCCATCACGATCACACTCGCCGCACTGATCGGATTGGGGTTGGCCCTTCCGCTCACCAATTGGACCGCCGTCGCCATGGCCCGACACGGCGTTCCCTTCAACGAAATTGAAGGCATTCTGTTCCGCGATCTTGGTTTCTACGTGTACCTGCTGCCACTCGAGGAAACGGCGTATCTCTGGGCGCTGGCGGCGATCCTGTCGCTGGTACTGGTGGTGCTGCTCCTGTACGCGCTCACCCGCAGTCTGCGACTCGAGGGTCGACGGATCCACGCGTCCAATCATGTCCGCCGACACCTCAGCGTACTCGGCGCCCTCGTGTTGCTGTTACTCGCCTGGAGCTATCGACTGGACGGCTTCGACATGCTCCAGCGTGGCAGTGGTACGGACGGGCTCTTCTTGCGGATCGATCACATGGTGACGTTGCAGGTCGATCGCGTGCTGGTGGTGGTGTGCGGCATTGCCGCCGCGATTGTACTGCGGGCTGGCTGGCTTGGTCACCTTCGCTCGGCGTTCGTCACGTTGTCGCTGGTGCTCGCAGCCACGATCGGCGGCCGCCACGTCCTGCCGATCGTGCTCGCGCGGGGTTCGATGATCGGCGACCCGGCGAAACGCGACCTGCCGTACTTCGCCACGCGCACGTTGTTCAGTCGCCGGGCGTATCACGTGGACGGGCTGCACTCGTCTGCACCGGATTCCGCACTGTCCCCGTCAGTGCGCACCCGCCTGACGCTCGGCGAACTGTCGTCGCACGTCAGTCTCTGGGAGCCGGATGCCGCGCGCCTGCGCGCAACGGACCAGCGCGGTTCGATGATTGATGCAGGTCCCGCCGGATGGGTGCAGACGGCATCGGGACATTTGGCCGCGTTGCTCGTTCGTCGACCGGTGGCTGGAGCCGATGACTGGACGCTCGCCACCGCTGACGTGACCCAGACGTGGTTGCGCGACAGCGTGCTCGATGTGGCCGTAGGCGCACGAACCGATGACGCCATGTCGACTGGTGAGCCGATCTCGGCGCCCGGCTTGCGCGGCCACCGCGTGGTGTTCGACCCGGCGGGCGTGCTGGGTACCCCCATGCGCAGTGTGGGTATGCGCGTCGCGCAGGCCTGGGCCGCCCGAGACCCCTCGCTCCTCGACGCGAACGACCCGGCGGGTCCTTCGCCGCGACTGGTGTCCTATCGTGACGTGCGGGAGCGCGTATCGCGACTTGCCCCGGTGCTCGTCCAGGGCGTGGACGTACAGCCGATTCTGCACGACGGTGCTGTACTGTGGGCACTCAGTCTGTACAGTGCCTCCGACCACTTTCCGCTCAGTCAGCGCTGGATGCTCTTAGGCGAAGAACGGAGCTATTTCCGATTTGCGGCGACGGCACTCGTCGATGCCGCCACCGGACGCGTGCGATTCGTGCCCGTCGATCGACCAGATCCGATCGCGCGAAGCTGGTTTAGCCGCATTCCGACCTTGCTGGTGAGCGCGGGAGAGCTGCCCGCCAGCCTGCGCGATCAACTGCCTCCCGCCAGCGACGGGGCAATGGCACAGACCCGGACGTTCGCAAAGTATGGTTCGCGATTGGAAGGCCTGGTGGCGCGACATCTCCCGGAGAGTGTTTTCGTTGGCGCCACGCCGCCAGTGCATCTGGTAACCAGTTCGTCGACATCCATTGGCGCATGGAGCATTCCACTACTCGACGGCGGTGACCGACTTGGAGGCGTGATCACAGCCGTCGGTGGTCGCTTTCGCGCCACGTTTTGGGACTCCTCCACCGTACCGCGCGCGCGCTGGAGCGATCAGACGGAACGGCTGCGGGCGGCTTTGGATACCGCGAGGGCCGTGGTGCCGGAGGGTAGTCGGCGTGAGCCCCGTGTGAAGATGGGTCGCGTCCAGGTGCTCTCCGGTGAGACCGGCCCGATCCTTGTGCAGACGCTCATCTGGAGTCGAGCGGATGGTACGCCGTTGATCACGCGCGTGGGCGTCCTCGCGGGCGGGCGGGTGGCGATTGGTACCAGTACGGAGGAGGCGGTGGCCATGCTGCGCGGTGCGCCGTCGTTGCCGGGACGGACCGCCGACTGGCCGCCGCTGGATAGCGAGGCGCGCAACGGGCGCGTCGCGCGACTGTATGACACGATGCGGGATGCGCTGCGACGCGGCGAGTGGATCCGTTTTGGTTTGGCGTTCGACAGCCTCGGCGCCGTGTTGGGAAGGACACCGCGGTAACGTGGTGCGAGGTGCCGATGCGGCGCCGACGGTTGGCACGGGTGCTCGCCACCGGATAGCATTGATCCGTAGCAATTCCTCGATTCGGAGAACGCGTGAACCTACACGAGTATCAAGCGAAAGACCTGTTGCGGGCGGCCGGCGTGCCGATCCCGGCCGGCGAAATCGCGACAACGCCTGAGGCCGCAGAAGCCATTGCCCAGCGGTATGGCACCGCCGTAATGGTGAAGGCGCAAGTCCATGCCGGTGGCCGCGGTAAGGCCGGTGGCGTGAAGTTCTGCAAGACGCCGGCGGACGCGAGAGAGAAGGCCACCGCGATCCTCGGCATGACCATCAAGGACCTGACGGTGGAGAAGGTGCTCGTGACCGTCGCGGCCGATATTGGCTCGGAAGCATACGTCGGCATCATTGTCGATCGCGCCACCAGGAAGCCGGTGTTCATGGTGAGTGCGGCGGGCGGCATCGATATCGAAGAAGTGGCCGCCAGCACTCCCGAGAAAATCCTCTACTACCCGGTGGACACGCGGTACGGACTGCTGCCGTTCGAAGCCATGCGCATGGGTTTCTTCCTCTACAAAGACCTGAAACAGGCGCGCCAGGCAGCAAAGATCATGCAGCAACTGTACACGGCGTTTATGAACGCCGGCTGTTCGTTGGCCGAAATCAACCCGCTGGTGATGACGCCGCAGGGCGAACTGATCGCGGTCGATGGAAAGATGGTTATCGACGACAATGAACTCGATCGTCGCCCCGACATCGCCGCGCTGCGCGACGAGTCGTCGGAAGCGCCTAGTGAAGTCTACGCGCGCAACGCCAACCTCACGTTCATCAAACTCGATGGAAACGTTGGCTGCGTGGTCAATGGTGCCGGCCTCGCCATGGCCACCATGGATCTCGTGAAGTACTACGGCGGCGAACCTGCCAACTTCCTGGATATCGGTGGCTCGTCAAATCCGGAAAAGGTGGTGAACGCGCTGCGTATCATCACCAGCGATCCGAACGTGAAGTGCATTCTGTTCAACATCTTTGGCGGCATTACGCGCACCGATGACGTGGCCAACGGCATCGTCACGGCCACGAAGGCCAATCCGCTCACGGTGCCTATCGTCATCCGACTCACCGGCACCAACGAGGAGATCGCCGTGAAAATTCTGCAGGACAACGGCTTCTCAGCCTCGAACGACATGGATGCCGCTGTACAACGGGCGGTGGAACTGGCCACGAAGGGAGGTGCGGCATGAGCATCTTCATCGACCACGGCACCACATTGCTGGTGCAGGGCATCACCGGTCGCGACGGTTCGTTCCATACGAAACAGATGATCGAGTATGGCACGAAGGTTGTCGCTGGCGTGACGCCCGGAAAGGGCGGTCAGCAGTTCGAGGGCTCCGTTCCGATCTTTGATACCGTCTACGACGCGGTGCAGGCCTCCGGCGCCAACACGTCGGTGATCTATGTGCCGCCGATGTACGCAGCCGATGCCATCATGGAGGCCGCCGCAGCCGGCGTAAAGCTCATCGTTTGCATTACCGAGGGCGTCCCGGTCCTCGACATGACCAAGGTGTATCCGCACGTGAAGGAACACGGCGCGCGATTGCTCGGTCCGAATTGCCCGGGCCTCATTACGCCGGGGCAGTCCAAAGTCGGCATCATTCCGGGCCGCATTTGCCTGGCGGGCAACGTGGGAGTCGTGAGCCGCTCTGGGACCCTGACCTACGAAATCGTGAATCAGCTCACGAAAGCCGGTATCGGTCAGAGTTCGTGCGTGGGTATTGGCGGCGACCCGATCAACGGAACCAACTTTATTGATTGCCTCGCCGCATTCGAAGCCGATCCGCACACGAAAGCGGTGGCGCTGATGGGTGAAATCGGTGGTACCGATGAACAGGATGCGGCCACATTTGTGAAGGAACACATGACAAAACCTGTGGTGGGATTCATTGCGGGACAGACCGCTCCGCCCGGTCGACGCATGGGACATGCCGGCGCGATCATCTCGGGGTCGGCCGGGACGGCGGCCGAAAAGATCGACGCCTTCAGAGCGGCGGGAATGGGAGTCGCCCAGCGTCCCGTGGACTTCGTCGAACTCATTCGGGCTCGGCTGTAGTTTCGGTTCGAGGTTAGCTTCTCCTCTCTCACAAAGACCTTCGTTCGCACTCGACAGGATTTCACACCATGGCCGGACGCCGTACCCTTACGATCATCAAACCGGACGCTTTCGAGACCGGCAAAGCTGGACTGATAGTCGCCCTCCTCGAACAGTCGGGATTTCGCGTCAAGGCGGCGCGCGTGTTGCACCTGACCAAAGCGCAGGCCGGCGAGTTCTATGCCGTTCACCGCGAACGCGGGTTTTTTGGAGAGCTGGTGGCGTTCATGACCAGCGGGCCCTGCATGCCGATGATCCTCGAACGGGACGACGCGGTCGGCTCACTTCGCTCGGCCATTGGCGCGACGGACCCGGCGGAAGCCGCCGACGGTACGGTCCGGAAGCTGTACGCGGAGTCGAAGGGGCGAAACGCGATTCATGCTTCAGATTCCGATGAGAATGCGCTCCAGGAAACGGCATTCTTTTTCAGTGCCTGCGACGTGATTTCGGGCTGACACCAAGGCGCCGGCGATTGGTCTAACTCGGCGTTGCGACGCCACTTGGACGCTTCAATCCGCAGTCATTCAGGAGACGACGACCCTTGTGTGGCAAGGCCTGTCGCTCTAGGTTTCAGGGCTATGCTGTACTTCGACATCCGGAGTCTGGAGTCCCGTGCCGAAAGCGTCGATGCAACGCTTGCCGCATCGGATCCGGTATGGGAGGCCGACGACGTGCTCCCGTTGGGAAACGGGGTTAGCGTTCAAGGTCGACTCTCCGGGGCGGGGCACGGTCGTTTTTTCTTCAGTGGTTCGTTCGCGGGAAACGCCGAGAGTACTTGTCGGCGATGCCTCACCGATGTGCGGGTCACGGTGTCGGAGGGGCTGCAGTTGCTGTTTGCGGAAAGCGGTCTCGAAGAGGCGGAGGAAGACGATGTCGTCCAAATTCCGCCTGGATCCCGCGAGTTGGATTTACGACCTGCAGTACGTGAGGAGTGGTTGCTCGCCGTTCCTGCGTTTGCACTCTGCCGTGACGACTGCAAGGGGATTTGTCCCACTTGTGGCACGGACCGCAACACCGGCGCGTGCGATTGTGCGTCGGCTCCTGATGTCCGTCGGGATGGCGTGCGCGACCCGCGCACCCCGCTCGCCTGACAATTTTTCCGTCTCGAACGTCCAGGTCAGGGACTTATGGCTGTACCAAAGCGCCGTACTTCGAAGCGCCGCAAGCGTGCCCGCAACACTCACAAGACCGCGCCCGCGATCGTCATACAGTCGTGCCCGCAATGCGGGTCGATGAAACGCCCACACCGTGTGTGTGCGGAATGCGGATTTTACGCGGGCGAGCAGCGAGTCACCGCGCAGGAAGCGTAAGCGTTGGCGCGCATCGCAGTGGATGCCATGGGGGGCGACTTTGCTCCCCGGGCCCCCATCGCGGGTGCACTGCACGCGCTCGCTGAGCTTTCCGCGGAGCACGACATTGAGTTGGTTGGCCGCGCGACGGTCATCGAGGCTGAGATTGACGCCTTGCTGAACGGCGAGCTGTCCGCGTTCGCGCAACATCGCCATCGACTGCATATCGTCGATGCCACCGAGGTCATCGAAATGACCGACCGGCCTACGGTGGCACTTCGCGGCAAAACCGACAGTTCGATGGTCGTCGGAATCCGTCGGCTGTCCGAGGGACACGTGCAGGGATTCGTGTCGGCGGGCAACACTGGAGCGCAGATGGCTGCGTCGCTGAAACTGCTCACGTTGCATGCCGACCTCACGCGTCCGGCCATCGGCACCATTTTCCCGACGGCACTCCAGCCCGTGCTCGTACTCGATTCCGGGGCGAATGTCGACTGCTCTCCGAAAGAGCTCGTGCAGTTCGCGCGCATTGGCACCGTCTATGCGCGCGATCTGCTGGGTCGCGAGCGCCCGGCAGTTGGGCTGCTCTCCATTGGCGAAGAACCGGAAAAGGGCAATATCGCAGTGAAAGACGCCCACCGGATGCTCGCCAAATCGGAGCTCAATTTCATCGGCAACGTCGAAGGCCTCGACATTGCGCGCGGTCAGTGCGATCGCGGGCCAATTGACGTCGTGGTGTGCGACGGGTTTACGGGAAACGTGCTGCTCAAGTTTTACGAAGGGCTGGCACCAATGCTCATCGGCATGGTGTCGAAAATTGCGGGCATCGATCCGCGTCACGCGCTCGACGCGCTGAAAGAGCTCGACGCCGATGAACACGGCGGCGCGCCCCTGCTTGGTGTGCGTGGCGTGTCGGTGATCTCGCATGGGCGAAGTTCCCCGCGAGCGATCATGAACGCCATTCGCGTCGCCGTGCGTGCCTATGAATCCGGAATGACCGAGGATATCGGACGTGCGCTGTCCGAAGGGGGAATCGCTTGAAGCGTCCATTCGCCTACATCGCCGGAACCGGGCATGCGGTTCCCAAGCGCATCGTCACCAACGCCGACCTCGCCTCGATGGGGCTCGAGACCGACGATCAGTGGATCATTGAACGCACCGGCATTCGACAGCGGCATATCGCCGGCGATGGGGAATCGT
This sequence comes from Gemmatimonadaceae bacterium, assembly GCA_031419135.1. Lineage (GTDB taxonomy): Bacteria > Gemmatimonadota > Gemmatimonadetes > Gemmatimonadales > Gemmatimonadaceae > Gemmatimonas. Next base: position 2,105 of record JANOKE010001018.1, on the reverse strand, counting down.
TGACGTCGCTCTCCGCCGAAGCGGCGCGTCAGGCCATGGCGAAGGCCGGTGTGCACCCTGGTGAGATTGATACCATCGTGCTGGGAACCGCGTCACCCGACCATCTGTTGCCGGCGACAGCGGTCGAAGTGCAAATGGCGCTCGGGTGCACCCGTGCCGCAGCGTTCGATCTTGGCGCGGCCTGCTCCGGCTTTCTGTACGGCGCCATTGTGGGTGAATCCCTCATCGCCAGCGGGAGCGCCGATACGGTACTGGTGATCGGTGCAGAGAAATTGAGCGCGATCGTCGACTGGACCGATCGCAACACGTGCATTCTGTTTGCCGACGGCGCGGGCGCCGTGGTGTTGCGTCGCACCAGGGGCGGGCAGAAGGGCCTCCTTTCGTCGTTCATGCGGTCGGACGGCGCGCTCGCCGAGTTGCTCTGGCGCCCAGCCGGTGGCGGTGCCGAGCCCTTCTCCCCGGAAGTGTTCGCCGGCAAACGGCAGTTTGTGCGTATGGCGGGACGCGAGGTCTTCAAGCACGCCGTGCGTTCGATGGCCGAAGCTACCGATCGCGCCTTGGATCAAGCCCGACTCACTGCAGCGGACATCGATCTGCTCATCCCACACCAAGCGAACATTCGCATCATCGAAGCGACCGCCAAGCATGCCGGCATCAGCATGGACCGCGTCTTCGTGAACGTTGAACGGTTCGGTAATACCTCCGCCGCGTCGATTCCGATCGCACTCAACGATGCCATCGAGCAAGGACGATTGAAGGACGGTATGACCGTGCTCTTTGTCGCGTTTGGTGCAGGCTTCACGTGGGGGTCGCTGGTCGTGCGCTTCTAAGCGCTCCCGGCGTCGAAATACCCGATCATGATATCAAGCATTGTGGCGTTGCTGCCCGGCCAAGGGTCCCAGCGCGTCGGCATGGGCCGGGACGTGTACGATGCGTATCCGTCCGCGCGCGATGTGTATCACGCGGTGGACGATGCCGTCGGCACGGCCTTGTCGACTCTGGCCTTTGAAGGGCCGGCGGATGAACTCACGCGTACGCTGAATGCGCAGCCCGCCCTGCTGACGCACAGCGCGGCCGTCTGGGAGGTGGTGCGACACGCGATCGCACCGCTCGTGCAGGCGGCGGCGGGACATTCACTGGGCGAATTCTCGGCGTACCATGTCGCAGGCATGTTCGATGTCGCTGAAGCCGCGCGTCTCGTGCGACGCCGCGGAACGCTGATGTTCGAGCAGGGTGTGGTCCGACCTGGTGCGATGGCGGCGGTGCTCGGCGTACTGAGTGTATCCATCGAGTCGATCTGCGCGCAGGCCACGCGGGAGCGAGGCCTTGTTGTGCCGGCCAATTTCAACAGCGGCGAACAAGTGGTTATTTCCGGCGACGTCGCCGGTGTCGAACGGGCGATGGCACTATGCAAGGAAGCGGGCGCGAAGCGATGCCTGCCACTTCCGGTCAGCGGTGCCTTTCATTCGCCGCTGATGCAGGACGCAGCCGAAGGACTCAATGACGCGCTCGGCGACGCCGTGTACCACCCTTCGCGCTTCCCCGTGGTGGCCAATGTGAATGGCGAAGCGGTGACCGACCCGGCGCGTGCACGTGAGCTGCTGGTTCAACAACTCACTGCTCCCGTCCGGTGGACCACCGTCATGCAGCAGTTGGTCTCCAAACACCCCGGCGCACTGTACGTCGAAATCGGGACCGGAGGGATACTCGCCGGACTGGCCCGTCGTATTGCTCCGGACGTTCAGACGGCAACCTGCGGCACGGTTGCCGAGATCGAAAAACTCCTGGAGATGGTCGCTACCCATGACTGAGCTGTCACGGACACCCCGAATCGATCTCACCCACCGCGTGGCCCTCGTGACCGGGTCGACGCGCGGGATTGGACGCGCCATTGCGGACACACTGGCTGCCGCTGGTGCGCGCGTGGCCGTGACCGGGCGCGATCAAGAGCGGGCCAGCGCCGTGGCGGTGGAGATCGCCAGGTGGTCGGGGCGCGAGGTGCGAGGCTACGCCGTCGACGTGGGAGAAACCGGACAGGCCACCGCACTGGTCGAGGCGGTGGAACGCGATTTTGGTCAGCTCGACATTCTGGTGAACAACGCCGG
>JANOKE010001017.1:0-1252 GCA_031419135.1 Gemmatimonadaceae bacterium | reverse complement strand
CAGCGCCTGTCGCAGCGCCGACCACGCCAAGGAACTGTCCGCAAGAGACACCAACCGAACAACCAGCACCCCCTTTTCATCAAAATAGGCCCCGGCGAATGACTTGGCCTGTGCGGCGATGCCCGCAAAGGCTTCGTCGATTGAGAGCGCACGAGGAGTCAACGGCTGCTGGATGCTCGTCTCCCGAGTAGGCGAGTCAACGGCAGTCGGTTTCTCACAACCAGCGATCGTTCCGAAAAACGCCAGCCACGCGGGAACCACGCGGGAACCACGCGGTGAAGCAATGGGATTGTCAAATTGGTCTCCGTTGCCATCGAGGAGGTCTGCATTGAGCCGCTTGCCGTCGACGGCACACCGGAGCAGGCGTTACATCGGGTGACTCATAATTGCGGCAACCCTCACCGATAGCAACAGCAGCCGGCGACAAAGGACACAACGCGTGGCAGCTGAGCGGTCGTGCGCGTGGCTACGGCAACAACGGGCGCTTCGGGCCATAATGAATTGCAGGACGGACAGAGCGGCTCCGTGCCCAATGCGCGATACACGAAACGAGCGTTGCTGCGTTCGGTGGGTCACCACCCCTTTGCGTTCAAGTCGCGACAACATGGTGGCGAGTGTTGTCTGGGCCAGGAAGCGGGCGATGCTCTTCACGACGCGTACACGCCTGACGATCTTGTATTCAACACAATCGGCGAGACTGTCCTCACGCTCGGTGGGCCGCAAGGCGAAGGGGCTGCGAAAAACTGGGTTAGCTATCTGCACCAGCGGATGGATAATGCGTACCGGCAGATGACTACTCGCAGCAAGCGACGGGGACGTCGGGCGGCTCCGGTGGTGGACGAGGAGACTGGCGAGGAGCGTGAGCTGTTTGAAGCCATCGACGTGCCACGCGGTGGAGCCAGGGCTGAACGTCGCGAGCGACGCAGCAGTGCCTCCACACGCGCGCGCTATGCAGTGGAAAGGAGCTTCAGTACGTCACGGTGCTTCATCTTCCGAGCCCACGACGCCAATCAGTGTGATGGCGCTCATCGGATTGCGTGTGGAGTCTGCGTCGGAATCGCCGGTCGTGCGATGCGCGGGTGACGGTTTGCGCGCGGGTTTCGCGTATGCGTGGCGCTCCACGGTCTCGGAGCGCGTATGGCAGTCGCGGTGCCGGCCGCGCAGGGCGTCTACCACCCCCGGCGCCCCCAGGCGTCGCCGCTGTTTCGGTTGGTGTCGGATCATCTGCACCGGCTACAGACGGTGTACGACG
>JANOKE010001016.1:0-1158 GCA_031419135.1 Gemmatimonadaceae bacterium | reverse complement strand
TCCAGACCGCCAACAGCGCCACAATCATGTCCGGCGAACGGTTCAGGCACACGCCAACCAGCACATCGGGTCCGACACCACGTTTGCGCAGATGATGCGCCACTTGATTCGCGCGCCCGTTCAAAGTGCGGTAACTCACCTGCTCGTTACCCAAAACGACGGCGACCGCATCGGGAGTGCGCTCAACCTGCAGTTCGAACAGCTCGTGCGCACACCCCTGAGGAAAAGTCGCATGTGTGTCGATCACAGTGACCATCCAATCACGTCTTTCATGGTCTCGTTCGAGCCCGCGTAGACGCGCTGCACACGGCTATCGGCCCACATGCGGGCAATTGCATATTCCTGCATGTACCCGTACCCGCCGTGCAGCTGGACGCATTCATCAATGATCCGGCACTGGGCGTCGGTGAGCCAATACTTCGCCATCGCTGCGGTGACCCCATCGAGCTGTCCGGCGATGAACTGCTGAATGCAATGGTCCACGAACACGCGGCCAATGTGCGCCTCGGTCTTGCACTCGGCCAATTTGAAACGCGTGTTCTGAAGGTCAAGCAGCGGCTTGCCGAACAACTTCCGCTCCTTCACGTAGCGCGTGGTGATCTCCACGGCCTGTTCCGCCGAGGCGACCGCACTGAGGCCAACCGACAACCGCTCATAGCGGAGCTGGTCCATCAGCTGGAACAGTCCGCGACCTTCCCCGAGACCCAGCAGATTGCCAGCGGGAACGAGCACGCCTTCGAAGAACAATTCGCACGTGTCCTGCGCATGCCGTCCTATCTTGTCGAGTGAACGGCCAACCCGATAGCCGGGCTGATCCGCTGTCTCGACCACCATCAGGGAAAGTGCCTTGGGGCCTTGCGTGTCAGGGTTGGTGCGCACGGCAAGGCATATAAGACTCGCCTGCCGGCCGTTCGTAATGAACGTCTTGGAGCCGTCGATTACGTAATGATCGCCCTCCTTTCGGGCCATGGTCTTGATCGACTGCAAGTCGGTGCCACAGTCGGGTTCCGTCATCCCGATAGCACCAATGCGTTCGCCGGATGCCATGCGCGGCAACCAGCGTTGCTTCTGCTCTTCGCTTCCGTAGGCGAGAATATGATGGGCGACCACGCTCTGCACACCAACACCGAAATGCACACCGGCGCGGGCAAGCTCCTC
>JANOKE010001015.1:0-1253 GCA_031419135.1 Gemmatimonadaceae bacterium | reverse complement strand
GAGCAGCAGGTCAACCTCACGCAATTCAGCCAATTCTTTCCCGAGAAGCGTGAATTCTTTCTCGAGAATTCGGGGATCTTCTACGTGGGAGATGCCGCGCGAAACAATCGGGTGCAACTGGCACCAACGCCAGACGAAGATATGCTGCTGTTTTTCAGTCGACGCATTGGTCTGTCGCCCGATGGGCGTGCGGTGCCCATTCCGGCCGGTGTTCGCCTGTCGGGCACTGCTGGGGGGCTGACGATTGGTGCCCTGGCCATGCAAACGCGCCGTACGGCGACCACACCGGCCAACCAGTATGGCGTATTGCGACTTCGCAAAAATCTGCGTCCGGGCTCGGATATCGGCCTGATCATGCTCGACCGGGAGGCGGTGGGACGCGGCAGCGAGGGCAATTGGAATCGCGTGGCGGGCGTCGACGCGAATTTTCGCCTGCCCCGCAACTGGGACTGGAACAGCTATGCCGTGGGCACGCGGACACCCGGCCGAAATGGTGGTCAATACACCTGGCGTACCTCGCTCAACCACGAAGACAACTTCTTCCACGGCAAAGTGGGCGTGCTGGAAGTCGGCCGTGGATTCGCCGACGATCTCGGATTTTTTCGGCGGACCGACACGCGGAAGTATATCGCCGATATCGGCATCCGGCCACGTCCCTCGTGGCTTTCGAAGATCGCGACGCGCGAGATGCACCCGCACTTCACCTGGAACTATTACGAGACGCTGGACGGACGCATTGCCGCCAAGGACCTGCACACGGGGTACACGTTTTTTCTGAGCAGCGGTGCGTTTTTCGAGTTGTCGGGGAATCCGCGATTTCAGCGCATCACCACACCATTTCGCATCAATCGCGCCATCGCACCCATTCCCGCCGGCGGCTACGCGTGGACCGACTGGCAGTTCAAGGGGGCGACCAACGCCAGTCGCAAAGTCTCAGCGACGTACACATTTATCGAGGGCGGGTTCTGGAACGGCACGCAGCACACACAGCAGGTGCTGGTGAGTGCGCGTCCGACCGCCAAGTTTGCGGCATCGGTTGGCGCGTCCCATACCGAGGCGGCACTGACCCTGCCAAACGCCACGTTCGAAGCGCTGCTGTATACCGCGCGGACGAACTACAGTTTCACCACCAACATGTTCTTTGATGCGCTGGCGCAATACGATCCGCGGTCGCATCAACTGAATGCGAATCTTCGGTTCAATCTGATTCATCATCCGCTCAGCGATCTGTTCATCGTGCTTAACGAGCAGAA
>JANOKE010001014.1:0-2936 GCA_031419135.1 Gemmatimonadaceae bacterium | reverse complement strand
CTGGCGCAGGGAGAAGCGGCCGTCGAGGCGCACAGCGCCGGGCTGATCAAGGAACTTGGCGTGCGCGATCTGGCACTCACGCAGATCCTGTTCATTGTCGGGCTCACCTGGATCGGCGTGGCGGGAAAGCTGGGGCCGTCGAACATGGTGTTCTGGCTGCTCGCGCTGACGCTGTTCTACTTGCCGTCTGCAGCGGTGGTGATGTACCTCAACAAGTTGATGCCGCTTGAGGGGGGATTGTATCAATGGGCCAAGCTGGGATTCAATCAGACCATTGGTTTCATGCTGGCGTGGAATCTGTGGCTGTATGTGATCACGTTGACGTCGGAAGTCGGGTTGGCCTGCACCACGTACCTCTCGTACGCCTTGGGGCCGAGCGCGGCGTGGATGACGTCGAGCGCATGGGTGGCGGCACTGGCATCGGCGGTGATTGTTTCGTTGATGGTGGTGGCGTCAACGATTGGGTTGTCGGTGGGAAAGTGGGTGCACAATTTCGGTGGCATGCTGATGCTCATTGTGTTCGGCGTGGTGATTCTGCTGCCCGTACTCGGTTTGCTTTCCGGCACGTTGCCCTCATACAATCCGTTTCGCACCAGCATGCCCGAGTGGTCGTTGCTCAACCTGAACATTCTTGGCAAGATGGGCTTTGGGGCGCTTGGCGGATTCGAGTACGTCGCAATTCTTGCGGGCGAAACCAAGTCGCCAGCGCGAGCGGTCGGTCGATCGGTACTGATTGCCGCGCCCATCATCGCCATCATGTTTGTGCTCGGAACGAGCACCGTGGTGGCGTACGTGCCAACCAACGACATCGACCTCGTGGGGCCGTTGCCGCAGGTACTGCGTGCCGGCTTTGCCCCGTTTGGCTTTGCCGGGCCCTTGGTTACGGTGGCGATCCTGATGACGCTGCTCATGCGTGTCGCGCAGTCGAGCGTGAGCTTCACCGCCGTGTCACGACTGCCGATGGTGGCCGGGTGGGACAGCATGCTGCCCGCGTGGTTTAGCCGATTGCACCGCAAGTATCAGACGCCGGTGAACTCAATCGTGCTGGTTGGGGTGTGTTCGTTTGGACTGTCGGTGATTGGCAATATCGGCGTGGGGCAGGCAGAAGCCTTTCAACTGCTGTTCAATGCCAGCGGAATTTTCTACGCGCTCACGTACGTGGTGATGTTTGCCATTCCGATTTTCGGGCTGCGGGGCATTTCGCCGCGGCCTCCGCTGTGGTTGCGGGCGGTGTCGATGTCGGGATTGTTGATGACGTTGTTGTATGTCGTCCTGTCGGTGTTCCCGATCATCAAAGTGGAGAGCGTGTCGACATTCGCGCTCAAGATTACGGGCGTGATTGTGGGGATGAACGTGGTGGGAGTGGGGATCCTGCTTGCGGCGCGGAGGCGGAAAGCGCGCGCGGCTGGCCTTTAGCTGTGTGATGAGTCGTGGCCGGAAGGATGAGCAGATGATTCGGAAGGTGGGGCAGTTGAGAGTGCGTTAGATGGCTATGTATCAACATCTCAAGGAGGCCAGCGTGCGAATCCGGGGAAGCGGCCCATCGCCCGCGAAGTCCATCGACGGCACTGCGGCGCGCAACGAGGGGCTTGTGCTACAGATCGGCGAGGGAGAGCGTCGCGTGCGCCGGAACGCCGGGAAGGGCGGCGCTGAGATCCAGCTTCACCGACATCTCGTTGCGGATGAGATACTCTTCGTCCATCGCGGCGCAGGGTTGGCAACACTTGGCGGACGCGATTCCCGAGTGAGTGCTGGGGCCACGATCTACATTCCACGCAGTGTCACGATCGGTCTCGTGAACACGGGGAATGAGCCCTTGGGTATCGCATTCGTATTCTCAAGGCCAAGTTTTGAGGAACTCATGCGCGACAACTCGGTTTTGGAAGGACAACCCGTGACGCCGATATCAGCCGAGGAGCGCGCACAGATCAAGCGCGGCATCGTTGGCATACCATCGCCGGTCCACCGCGGTAGCGTGCCTCTCAGCTCGGCGGAATGCCCGCGCTCAAGATCGCGCTGAACCCACCATCCAGCGCACAATGGTCACGTTCGCGAAGCGTCCTTGCTACGCCGTCGTTCTCGGCTGTCGAATCGCTGTGCTTCTGCCGCTCCTGTCGATGCCTGCAGAGGCGCAGGCAACGGCAATCAGCCCTTCCAGACGGCGAACCCGTTCACGATGACGCAGGTGGCGCCCTTCGAGCTGCCGTGGCGCATCGCGTTCCTGCCCGATGGACGCAATGCTGGTCGCCGAAAAGGTCGGCGCGCTGTGGCTGGTCATTCAGGATGGCGCGAAAACGCCGGTGATGAACGCGCCGCTCGCAGAGTACCAGGGGCGCAGCGGATCGGATCTGGGCAACGGCGGCATGCTCGGCGTGTACACGTCGCCGAACTACACGACTGATCACAACATCTACCTCACCTATTCTGAGGCTGGCGGAGCAATGGGCTCGGGGCTGGCGCGCGCCCGTTTGTCGATCGCGGGCGGCAAGGCGAGCCTCGAGGGGCTTCAGGTGATCTGGCGTGATGGCGCACGCGGGGTTGGCGGACAGGTCGGCGGCGCCGTCGCGTTTTCTCCCGACGGACAATTCCTGTTCCTCGGGACGTGACGGTTGGTCCAGACGGTGCTGTGTGGCTATTGATCAACGAGGAAAAGGGTGGTCTGTTTCGCCTGACGCCGACCAAGCGGTAGCCTCGTTAGAAAACGTCCCAACCATTCGTGACATGAGAGTCTTTCAATTAGTATCCCTTGGGCACTGCAGCCTCGTGTTGCTGGCCGGATTCGCGTCGATTCCGTTGCGTGCGCAAACGTCGAACGTTGCGCCGCCACCGGGTTCGATCACTGTCGTGCGGGATAGTCGACAGCTGGTCTTAACGCGCGCCGATCTAGACAAGCTGCCGCGTCGCACGATTCGCATCGTCGCCGAGGGAGCCACCGA
>JANOKE010001013.1:0-5709 GCA_031419135.1 Gemmatimonadaceae bacterium | reverse complement strand
CGGCAAACGTCGCGCTGCCCTGACCGGCCAGGTCAACGATGCCCTTCATGGTGTCCTTGTCGGTGATAGTCCCGATGAATCGCAGCTCCACTTCCCCGCCCTTGAGCGCAAAGGCGATCGAGTCCTTCCGCACCGTGCCTTCAATGGGGCGGAGACCCATGCGAACGGATTCGTACGTCCCGGTGAGTTTTTCACCGTCCTGCTTGAATACAACCGCCGGAGTACCGGTGCCGTTCTCGGTGACGACAGAAAATGTCCACTTGCCGGTGACGTCAATCACGGTGCGCTGAGCGGTGGCTGCCGCAGCAGTCACGGCCACGATGACGGCCGCCGAGGCGATCACGTTACGAAATCGATTCATGGTCCTGGAGTCGAGAAGTGAAGAAAATCTGAACCGCGAAGTTCGCGAAGTTCGCGAAGAAGTTCGTGGTAAATACTTCGCGTACTTTGCGTCCTTCGCGGTGCAATTGCTGTTGCCGAATGCGCCAATCAGTACCGCCAGCTTCGCAGATCCGCGCCAGTCGGCGCCGTCCGTTCCATCTGTTTCACCATCTTGCCCATCAGCTCGGGCATTGGCGGTCCCCAGCAGTGCGGCGCCATCGGCTGAAACACCGTTTCGCCGTTCCACCTGGGCGACGTGGTTTTCGACAGGAACTCGTCCATCAGCCGCACGCCCATATTGAGATAGTACGAATCGGCATCCCCCACATAGATGTTGATCTTGTCGGCGAGTTTGGGTCCCAGCGTTGCCCATTTCGTCTCCAGCAGATAGCGCAGGTCGTAGTGTTCCTTCCAGTATTGTGCCACTTGCTTGTTAATCACGCCGGTACGCTTGTCCCAGATGGGGATGGGATAGCCGTCGGCACCCACCGGTCCGTAGGTCGCTTCCCAGATATCCCACTGCCCCCCGGAGCGCGATCGCGTGCCCGATACCAGTTCGAACCAGTTCTCGTCCTTCATCATCGCGGTGATGTTGCCATCGGGACGGTGCTGCGTGGGACGGTCGATCTTCATCCAGTCGCGTTGCAGCCAGTACGCGTTGGTGTCGGCATAAATATTGACGATCTGGTGATAGCGGAAATCCACCGCATCGGGACACAACGACCACACGCCGCCGTAGAAGTCGGGATAAAACAGCTGATGCGCCAGCGAAATCCAGCCGCCGGTGGATCCGCCGGTAAGCAAGCGCGCCCACGGCTGCCCGATCACGCGGAATTTCGATTCCACGGCGGGAATGAGTTCCTGCATGATTGCATCACCATAGGGTCCATTGTTCGCCGAATTCACGCCGTACGAATCGTCATAGAATGGCGACGGATGCTGCAGCGTCACCATGATCATGCGTGGCGTACCGTCAGCATTCCAATACGGACTCGATCCTACCTGCGGTGCGCGCAGCGAGAAATGTCCGTGACTGTACACCACCGGATAGCGCGCATCAGGATGCTTGTCATAATCTTTGGGCAGCAACACCACTGCACCCAGATACATCGGATGTCCCCACCACGTGGTGAGTATTGTGCTCTGGATCTTCAGTCGCTTGACCGACTCGGTTTCGGCTGGCACCTCTACCGGCGGAATGACTCGGTCAGCCACCAGCTTGATGACTCGGTTTGACGCGGGATCGAAGGTGATCTTGATGGGATCGCCGTAGATATTACCCGGCGAGCGGCGCCAGTTCTGCCCTTCCCACTGGTCCATGTGCGCCCAGATGGTCTTGCCATCAGCGCGCGCGAACTTGGTGTACACATTCACGAATGGCTGCACCCAATACTCGCCGAACGGAATGTCGGTCAGTCGCTGGATCGGATGTCCGAACGTTGTCGAATCGATGCGCGCCAACTTGCCGGCCGCGAGGTTGTCGATGTCCACTGCATAAATGGGGACGCCATTCTCACCCACCTGGGCGATGGGTCCGCGGTCGGGGCTCGACACGCGACTGATCGCGACATACACGCGGCCGGTGATGGGCGCGGCGTGGGCGGCGGCACTGAAGCCGACGTCGAAACGCGCACCGGTTTGGGCGGAGAGCGGTACGGTTGTCGAAATACAAAAAGCGCCGACAAGCGCTCTACCAACACCGACAAGACGTACGGGAAAACGAGTGAGCAAACGACGAGGCATGCTGACAGAGCTCCGCAAGCAGGAAGACGGTGGGATCACCCATGAATTGTACTCGGCCTGCCGACTATGCGCCGCGCGTTCGCGTCGAGTGCCACACCGCCGTTCCTGCGACCAGCGCCACCGCGTACCCGTACGGCACGAAGGCAGCCGTGATGCCGCAGGCGATGGCCAGCGCGAACGCCCGGCGCTGTGGCATGATATCCCGCACCAGCAGCAGAATCGATACCGCCTCCACCAACAGCAGCACGCCCAGGATTGGGCCGGGAAACAACCGCTGAAACGCGGCCGGATCGCCCACCAGAAACAGTCCCGCCACCAGCAGGAATCCGCCGTAAATAATCACGCTGCCGCCGCTGCGTGCGCCAAACGCATAGTGCCCCACCATACCACCCGAACCGTGACACACCGGCAGTCCGCCAAGGGGCGCCGCGAGGAGATTCATCAGCGCATACGTGGTGCCGATACGTCGCACGGTGAGTGGCGGTCGACCGGGAAAGAGATCGCTCACCACCTGCCGTGTGGCCAGCACGGAGTTGCCCAGCGACAGCGCGAGCTGCGGAAGCGCCAGCAACAGACTGGCGCGGGCGAACTCGTTGCCGGTGGGCCATCGCGTGGGCAATTGCGGCAAGCGGAATCCGAAGGGGTGCCCCACCTGTGCCGGCCATTGCCATGCGGCAAACACGAAGCCCAAGCCGATCACCACCAGCGCCGCCGGCACCTTGTGGTTCTCGCGCAGCAACAGCACGATCGCCAGCGCTACCGCGGCGACGACCAAACCGCGCGCGCCGTCACCCGGAATGAACCGCGTCAGCGCCAGTGTTCCCAGTTGCAGCCCCAGCCCCACTTGAATGCCACGCACAACGGCCTTGGGTACGGTTCGCGCAATCCATCCCAGTGCGCCGGTGTTCGCAAGCACCAACATCACCACGCCAACAATCAACCCGCCCGCCGCCAGCAGTGGTGGGGCGAGTTTTGTACTGATCGCAATCGCTGCCATCGCTTTGAGTGGCTGCACGGGCATGGGCAGCCGATACGCGAATCCGGAGAGCACCTGCAGCACGCCAAAGATCACAAACGCCGACGTCGGATCCATTCCCGTGGCCACGACCACGCCTACCAGCAGCGGAAGGTCGGTGCCCAGATCGCCGAATGCGCCAGCAAATTCGCGGCGGTTGAACAGCAGCGTTGCCGACGAAGCGCCGGTGTCGGGCGGGGCCACCGTTGGCGAGGGCACCGTGACTTTATTGAGCGGAGCGTCGGGCATTCGTGGAATATGCCTTCGAATCGGCCCTGGCGAGCGGGTTGTGCGGCATGGCAACCCAAACCATACTCGTCTGATGCAGTCCACTGATGCCCCCCGCGCGTTGACCGGTCTCGATACCGACCTTCGCGATCGACTGCGCGCCTATGTGTCCGCGATGCGTGCTTCCGACAACGGGTGGGCGATTTCGGTTGGCCGAGCATCGGACGTGGAGAGCACGTCGTGGGTACTGACCGGCGCGGCGCTGCTGCCGTTGCTCGCACCTATGCGCGGCGCGGCGCGCGACTGGTTGCGGCAACACCAGCAGGCCAACGGAAGCTTTACGTTTCGGCAAGGTCTTGAGATCGCCACCTGGCCAACATTTCCCGCCCTGCTTGCCCTCACCATTGCGGGCGGATCGAGTGATGCACAACAGCGGGCGACGTCGTGGCTCGCACACGAACATTCGGTGACACCCGGTTGGTGGCAGCGCGTGCTCGGGCGATTCTCGTTGCCCGCGCAGCAGGATGCCGAACCCGCGGTAGTGCTTGACGCCACACTGGACGGCTATGGATGGGCGCAACAAACGTTCGCCTGGGTGGAACCGACGTCCATGGCCATGATAGCGTTGGCCGCGCAGTCTCCAACACCGGCCATCAGCACGCGTGTGGCCATCGGCGCCCGGTTGCTGATCGATCGACAGTCGTCCGACGGTGGCTGGAACTACGGGAACAAGCGCGTGCTCGGTGTAAACCTGCCCGGGTATCCTGACACCACCGGATGGGCGCTGCTCGGGCTCGCGGCGGCGGTGCGCAGCGGCAGCATCACTCCATCAGAAAGCTTGGCCGCTACCGCGCGAGGTTTTGCGTCGTTGCGCACGCCGGAATCGGCATATGGTTCGCCGCTGCCGCTCGCACTCGAGCTGTTGGCGCATACGGCGCACCATCCACGTGACGTGGGCCAACGCGGGCGCGCGGCAGCGCAGTTGCAGTCCGCGATCGTCGTCGCGCTTGACGGCGTCCGTGACGGGTATCCGCTGCTCGACACGCGTACCGCCGTGCTCGCGCTGCTGGCGCTGCACGACATCGACCTGATTCGTGCGGGCGTCACATGATCTCCAACGAAAAGGTGCAGCGACGGGACTTCATCTTGCGCGCGGTGGCGGCCACGTCGGTTGCTGCCGCCGGTGGTGCACTGTGGCGGCAGCGTTGGGTACACACGCACCCCACGCAGTACTGGACCCCTGAAGCCGTTCGACAGCCGGGGCAATCGCGCGTGGCCATTGTGCGACGCTCCACGTACGACATCTCGGCGCTGGAAGTCGAAGTTGATCGGGCGCTCACCGGGTTTGGGTTGCCCGTGACCGGTAAACGCGTAGTGCTCAAGCCCAATTTTGTTGAGTACGACCCCGACGGCGTGATCAACACAAACCCCGCGCTCGTGGGCGTTGTGGCGCAGACGTTTCGGCGGCTGGGCGCGCGGTCGGTTGTTGTGGCCGAAGGCCCCGGACATCGCCGTGACAATGCGTACCTGCTGGCCGCATCCGGTTTGCTCGATATGATGCGCGATCTCAAGATGCCGTACGTCGACCTCAATACCGACAACGTCGTGCGTGTTGCCTGCCGCTCGCAATACTCCGGTTTGCGCGAACTGTGGCTGCCGCGCACGATCGTCGATGCCGATCTCGTGGTATCGATGCCAAAGCTCAAGACGCATCACTGGGCCGGCGTCACTCTTTCCATGAAGAATCTGTTCGGCATCATGCCCGGCGCGGTATACGGCTGGCCAAAGAACGTGCTACACCAGCACGGCATCGAAGAAAGCATTCTCGACATCAGCGCGGCGCTGCCCCGCGCACCATTCACCATCATTGATGGTATCGTGGGCATGGAAGGAAACGGGCCGATCCAGGGAACCGCAGTAAACGCGGGGCTGCTCATCTTTGGCGATGACCCGGTCGCGGTTGACGCCACGGCGGCACGCCTCATGGAGATTGATCCAACCAAGGTGCACTACCTGCGCGAAGCCGGGCGATTTCTCGGCAATATCGACGCCACACGCATTGTGCAAATCGGCGAGCCGGTAGCGGGCAATACGCGGCCGTTCACGCTGTTATCGCAACGCGCGGATCTGCGCCAGACTGGCGGTTAGCGTAGCGTCGCCAGTCCCCTACCCCGAAAACCTACAACCGCCAACCCATTGCCTGATGCTGCTGGCCGGGCAATGCGTTGGACGCAGCGAGATCCCGCCCAACAACCGACCACGTCTTGACCGACCCAACCGTTTGCAGTTGTTCGGCTGAGATCATTGCGCGTCGATCAGATCATCCGGCGAGCAGCATCAGG
>JANOKE010001012.1:0-11295 GCA_031419135.1 Gemmatimonadaceae bacterium | reverse complement strand
GGACTACAAGCACTGCGGCTGCAAGAGCGAGACGCCCCGACAGGAAGAGCTCGCGCACCTCAGCTACGAGTACACACGCGCCGCCGTCACGCCGGAAACCAAACGCTACCTGGGGAGTCTGCCGTTCATGCTCGACATACGTGCCCTGGGCGGGCACGCGGCCGGTCCTCGACTCGTATTGGTGCACGGAACGCCTGTATTGAACACGGTCTATTGGACTGAGGACCGGTCGGACGAATTTTGCCTCAAGATGGCGGCGAGTGTGGGGCTCAAGCGCGGCGATGTGATCGCGTTCGGACACACGCACAAGCCGTGGCATCGTGACGTGGAAGGCATTCACTGCATTAACACCGGCAGCGTGGGACGCCCCAAAGACGGCGACTGGCGCGCCGGCTACGTGCGGCTCGAGCTTGGCCCTGCGGACGCACGCGTGGAGTTCGCGCGCGTGGCGTACGACGTGGCGGCGGCGGCACGCGGCGTGATCGAGGCCGGACTGCCGGAGGAGTTCGCGGAGTTCCTGCAAACCGGTGGGAACCCTTAGGACTACTTCACGCGGACACCATTGCCGGTGCAGGTAGCCGACTGGCGGGACGATCCGCGTAGTCGCGCACGGCAAGGGACGTGCAGAACGCGCGCCGGTGTTGGTCGTACGCGTGCCAGTGGCGTAATTCGCCGGATTCTCGCGCTTTGGAAAAAAGCACCGTAGCTTAACGTCGCTACCCGGGCTCGCTGTAACTAACCGGAGCTCGCGACGCGCGCGCTGATCATCACGCTCCAACCGCTGGAGATCTGCTCATGGGTGACGACTTCAAGCTGGATCCTCGCCTGTCGGGCGTGAAACCCGACGTGCTCCGCACGCGAAAGGACTCGCCGATGCGATTGTCCTCGCCCGCGCTGGAATTCGCGGCGATACAACTCTCGGCCATCACAAGCCCCATTGGACGCGCACTCACGCCGACAGAACGCAGTATCGTCGATGACATCTTCCAATCGGCAATCGATGCTGGTCGCGTGCGCATCACCGAAACGTACATCCTGAACGCGCCCACCACACTTGGCAATCAGATTCGCGTGCCGTATGGCTGGGACTTCAACGGCATACGTCGTCCGGTGCTCGTTCACGAATTTGCCCATATCTGGCAATACCAAACGCAGGGCACTGGCTACATAACGGACTCGGTGTACCACAACGCGAGCGGACAGATTGCGACCGGCAATCGCAATGTTGCCTACATGAATTACCAATTGGCTAAAGACTCGAGCATGAAGGATTTTACGGCCGAGGAGCAGGCGACCATCGTTGGCGACTATTATGAGATCACGCGAATTTATGCGGGTGATAAAAATCCACCCGAGTGGGTGGGCGTTCGCAGCCCCGATTTACCCATTTACGAGCGATTGATCCAACAGGTTCGCAGCGCCACGCCGCGCAGTGATACGAAGATCTATTCCGACAGCGTGATGTTTCAGCCCAACAATCGCATGCCTGATATGAATACGCGTCCAGGTGAAGGATTCGCTCCAACAATTCCGCTGATCAAGTGGACGTTCTGATCGATCCCCGTCGGCGAACCGGTGGGAAGTCGCAGGACTACTTCACGCGCACACCGGCGCCGTCATGAACGGTGACGACAAGGGGAATGCCCTGACCAACGCTCTGAGAAACCGTGCAAAATGCCTCAAACTGTGAGAGAATGCGCTCAAGGTGTTCGATCTCGCGGCCCGGCTTCCCAAGGGTGATCGCCACGACGATTTCCTGAACGCGCAGGCGTTTTTCGACATTGCGTGCAATGCGCGCGGTGGCGGTTGCCTGAATGCCACCGGCATCCTGCGTGAACTTCCGCATGGCGAAGTGGAGACTGGCGGTGAGGCAGTTCGCGACGCTGGCCAGCAGCAGCGCAGTGGGCGACGGTCCTTCACCGGTACCAATGGGGAGCGGCTCGTCGGCGACCAACTGCGGTATCGCGGCGCCGAAGTCTACGAGGAACTGGTAGTCCCGTTGCTGGGTGATGGTGATGCTGACAGGATTGCTCATAGTGACGCCCACCAGAGACGTGTGATGATGTGGTCATGGATGACGATGCAATCAGAATAGCATACTTTCCAATGGTCTTGACCCTACCGACCTCCCGAACTCCCCATCCTCCCAATTCCCGGCGGCGTACGATGCTCACATTCCCGATGCACGATGTCATGCAGTCCACCGCAACGCGCCGTTCTGGTGGCCGCACGGCCGCGATCACCTCGGCCGTGCTCGTCGCCGTCGTGTTGGGTCCGCTCGGGCGTTCGGCGCAGGCCCAATCGATTCCGGGTCAACAGCCGTCGGGACCTGTGATTCAAAGCACGGGGATGTCCATCAAGGTCGATAACCCGACGTTTGTTGTACCCGACGGCCACCTGTTCAAGGCGGTCTTTGTGATAGACGCTGGTGGCAGCGACTCGGTGAGGGTCAACGCACAGCTTACCACGATAGCGCGCTTCTACAATCTGCATGTGCGGCACGGCTATCCTGTGGAGCGCGTGCGCGCTGCCGCCGTTGTGCACGGCAGCGGTTGGCAGGCACTGTTGACGGATTCCGCATTTGCCGCGCGTTTTGGTGGCATGCCCAATCCCAGTAAACGACTGGTAGAGGAGCTGTTGCAGCACGGGGCACAGCTCGTGTTATGCGGACAAACGGCCGGGTCGCGCGGGATTCGCCGCGAGGATCTCATTCCCGGTGTGAAGGTCGCGATATCGGCCATGACCGCGCTGAACGTTTTGCAGGCCGACGGATATCAATTCAATCCGTGGTGAGTGCACGCCTGGCTTCACCACCATCCGGTGGTGTCGGCCGGAATGTCGCCCTCGTGTTCGATCCTCACGTGAACGTGAAAACGTGACGACGGTTCGACGGGAATCGTTTCGAGATCCCATTCGCCGTCGGCGTCGCTCTGCAGAGCATTCCCGTCACCGCGCCATGCATCGGTCAACGCGTCCTCGTCGGCCTCTGCCTGCAATTCGCGCTCCAGTTCGCGACCGTCAGAGATGTCGAACGGCGACGGCGCCAACTGCTCCTCCTCGTCGTCCGCAGCGGCTCGCAATGCCTCCTCCACCAGTTCCGGATGCTCAGCGAGTGTCTGCATATGCTGAATCACCAGTTGCCGAGTGGGAATCACCATGCCATCCGGTAGACGCAGCTGCAGTGAAGGACCGCGCTGCGACTCCACCGTTTTCGTGATGAGTGCGAACAGACGGCAGTCCCGCATTGCAGACCCTATGAGATATGCACCAGACTCGTCGCAGATATCGCGATTCATCCACGCCGACATGCACTGCAGGCGGATGGCGAGGCGCTCGACAGTGTGCTCTTGACCTGGTGCCACCACAAACGTCCCGACGAACGTGATCGGCGACCTTGGCGGAAAGTCGAGTTCGCTGTATCCGAGCATGACACTGCCCGCCCAGATTTCGTACTTCATTGCGATGCCCTCGTCCGTAGGTGTAACGGAGAATGGCATCGCGTCAGACCAAACGGTGTCATCGGTTTTGCGGGCACGACATCGTTTCTACGCAAATCTTGCGCGCCGTGGGCGCACCATCGCCGAGCGATGCGGCCATGCCCGTCGCCCGTCGATGGCCTTTGGCATCGCGCTCCCGGTGTCGGCGGCAGCCGCATGACAGAGACCGGGCTGAGCCTCGGCACTCCGCACTACATGAGCCCGGAACAAGCGACAGCGGAGAAGGAGATCCCACCTAAGCTGTGTCGGTTCAGGGAAAGCTTTAGGCAGCCCACTTGTGGTTGCTGCTAAATTGTGAATCCCGCAACTTGCGTGGCACTGTATTGTACGTGTGCGTTCTCTAAATTCTGTCGCGGTTTTTCTCTAAATTCTGTCGCAAGCTGAGCCATATCGTCTCACTGTAGCGCCGTTCCCGAAGGACCGGACCCATTCCTTGGGAGGCGCAGGAGAATGCTCAGCATGTTAGATCGTCACGCCGTGCAGGCGTTGGTACAGGCCGGGCAGTCGCCCCGGCAGATTCCCATCAGCTCGGGATCTCGCGGCGCACCGTGCAGCGGATTGCCCAGGAGCCCCCAGTGGTCGCGGTCGATGATGCCGCTGCGCATGCCGCGTGCAGCATCGGCCGACCGGGGTTGACGGCGGGCTCCGCGCGCCGCCGTGCGCCATCGCCCGGGCGAACACGATTGTGTTGGGAAGACTTGACGCGCGCCCACGGCCCGCTGTAGCATGCCTCACCAGGCAGTTACCTGTTACATGGGGAAGTATGAGTCCGGATGCGATGAGTCTCGAAGAAGCACTCGCAAAGACCGATGCCGACGCCGACGCCGCGTTGAAGGCGGCAAGCGCGGCGATTCGATCTCTGAAGAAGTTTCGCGCGGCGGCCAGTTCGGGCGACCTCCGCGAGCTTCGGCGCGCCATGGACACTGCGGAACAGTCGATCATTGCGCTTCGACAGCAGTTCGCCAACGCGAAGGAGGGGTGGAATTTCGACGAGGAGGCATATCTCACCGGCGGTGACTTCACGCGAGAGTTGCTCGAGACCGCAAGGAAATTGCGAGTGGAAATCTTTGAGGACGGTGAGCGCCTTTACTGCTACCCGCATCTGATCCGCGTGCTGCCCTCCGAACGTGCTGTTCTTATCGACAAGGCACGCGAGCGGCGCCTCCGTCCATCATTCCTTGTGGGTCATCTCAAGGAGCTCCAGAACAAGCCGGTGCGCTTCCGTCCGGACGCCTTTCTGGAATCACTGTGGACCGCCTACGACACGGCGGTGAAGATGCGAAAGTCGAAGGAAACGCCATCCGGCGCTGTCATTCCACTCGTGGAGATTTACGACCTGTTGACTCTTCTGCCCGGACAATCGAAGGAGTATTCGCTGCAGGAGTTTGCGCGGGACATTTATCTGCTCGACAAGAGCGGCGTGAACCGAACGAAGAAGGGCCTGACCGTTAGTTGGCCCGCCAGCTCAGGAACGCGCTCGCCGGGACGAACGATTTCGGTCATCAGCCAGGAAGGACGTGAGCAGAAGTACTATGGTATCTCGTTCGTGAACGGGTAGGCGTCACGCAATGGATCTGAAATCTGAATACTGGCTCTCGATCGTCAGCGGCGAGTACCTCCGCGATTTTGTCAGACAGGGAGGCGCCGCAGTAAAGTTCGCGGTCATGAGCGAACCGGAGAGCCGCGACGCGCTGCGTTCCGAGCTATGCCGGGTGGCCAGCACCGAAGGATATCTGTGCGTCTCCGTGGATGCGGCACGAACGAAGATCCACATGATTGACCATCTGTTCCACGAGATCGCTCGACAGGTAGACTGGGACGCGTTGGCATATGCATTCGTGCGGCGCGTCCTGGAGGACAATAGCTACCGCCTGCCGGATGATCGTACGGCGTTCCAGTTGGGGCGAATCGCGGAACTTAACGGGCGGGAGGAGATGTTTCTCCGGAATGAACTCAGGAGATGGTTGGAGCAGGCGATCTTTCGTGACTACCAGATGAGTCAGGAGTTTCGCATCGCCATGATCCGGCTCTGTCTGGCGCAACTCGATCCAGAGGGTGTCAGCTCGTTCCTTTCCAATGCCATCAAGGAGTGGTTGCGAGGCGAGCTTCGTCTCATTTCGGCGGTGAAGGAGGCGTTGATCTTCCAGAAGGTGGCGCGACACAACGCGCGACACATGTTGTTCTCGCTTGCGCACTGGCTCCGCGTGAATGGCCGCACGGGACTCGTGCTGACGCTGGACATCTCACGCTACGCGATAACAAAGCGACCGAAAGACAGTGGCGATGGCATCTACTACAGCACAGCCGCCGCGATGGACGCGTACGAAGTACTCCGGCAATACATCGACGGGGCGGACGAGCTCGAGGGCGGCATGATCATCGTACTCGCCGGCCCCGAGTTCATCGACGATGATCGTCGCGGCCTTAACCGCTACGATGCGCTACGATTGCGCGTTTCGGACGACGTGCACGATCGCCGCCGCCAGAACCCGCTCGCCTCGTTGGTGCGTTTGTCACCGCATTCCGAAGTTGCTCCTTCGGAGCGCCAGCCTGCAGCGGATGGCACGCGATGACTGGTGATGCGAGGGTCACGCAGCGCCGAGCCATCGAGGCGCTTCGCTCTGGTGTCCCGAATCGGGATGCGGTGGTAGCGCTCGGATGCGCGCAGGCCGAAATAGAAGCGCGGTTCCGGACCCAGCTCGAGAGTGTGTCCCGGAGCGGGCTGGAGACGCCGATCGCGAATGGAATGCTGGTGCAAGGAGGGTTCGGGTCGGGCAAGTCACATCTCTTCGAGTACCTCCAGCATCTCGCGATCGAGCAAAACTTCATCTGCAGCAAGATCGTCATCAGCAAGGAGACGCCGCTTCATGACCCGGCGAAGATGTTTCGCGCCGCCGTCGAGGCCGCGGTGGTGCCGGGAAAACGCGGTGCCGCGATCACGGAAATCGCCATGCAGTTGGACTTCCGCAACGATGCCTTCGCCGAGCTTCAGACCTGGGTGAGCGATCCGGCAGAAGGGCTGAATCCTCGTTTCCCGGCAATGTTGTTCCTGTACCAGCGCATGCAGAACGATCCGGAGATCAGCAACCGCATCATTCGCTTCTGGTCGGGTGATCAGGTTGGCGTTGGCGAGATCAAGAAGTATCTCAAGGCATGTCGCGAGCCAGTGACGTATCGGATTGATCCGATCAGTATCCGGGATCTCTCGCTCCAACGGTTCAGTTTCACGTCCCGGATGATCCGTGCTGCCGGTTATTCAGGCTGGGTGCTTCTGATCGACGAGGTCGAACTCATCGCGCGTTACTCGATCATGCAGCGCGCGAAATCGTATGCGGAACTCGCGCGGTGGATGGGCCAGATGGAGGGATCGCGATTCGCCGGACTCACGGCGGTACTGGCGATCACGGACGATTTTCGCGCGGCGGTGCTGGATGACAAGGACGATGAGGCAAAGGTCCCCAATCGACTGAGAGCAAAGGGATCCGACAGTGATCTCCTGTTGGCGAGTCAGGCCGAGCGAGGCATGCGAATTATCAGGAGAGAAGGCACGACCCTGCAACCTCCCGACTCGGCGGCGATCGACCAGACCTATGAAAGCGTACGCCTTATCCATTCTCAGGCGTACGATTGGGAGCCTCCGTCGGTGCGGTCCGTAGAGCGTCTGGCCAGCACGCGAATGCGGCAATACGTCAAAGGGTGGATCACCGAGTGGGATCTGCGCCGTCTCGATCCAGCGTACGCCGTAGAGCTCGAGGCCAACGAGCTCAAGCCTGATTACGAAGAAGACCGCAATCTGGAAGTGGCGTCGGAGGAGGATGCGACAGGTGGCGTAGAGTAACCGATGCCGATCCCGTTTCGCGAAGCCGATGGAGTGGACGAGCTGGGCGAGGCCGGCTTCTTCAAGATCGATCAGAACGCGAGTTGGCCCACGTACCTGGGTGCATTGCTCCTCATCAACGCGCGCGGGGAGCCGATCGAATTCACGTACGGTCGTGTCGATGTTCCCCACGATGTGCTCTGGCAGCCGAGCGACGCTCGGCGATTTGCTGCCAGGAAACTCGCCGTCTCCCTGCTGTCGATGTGTCCGAAAGTTCCTCGCCTGCTGCTGTGTCTCGCGGAGGACGTGGAGCGCGAACTGTTCTCGAGGGATGTTCAGCTCTCTTTGCCTGTGGGTCTGGTGGCACCGGCAGTCGGAGCTGGACCGTTCAACGCGAACGAAGGTTCGGACCAACCGTTGCCGTCTCCCGCAGCGGACTTGTTCTGGGTTGCGGATCGGCCAGCAGACGATTCCAGCGTTGTGCGACTGCTGCATGAGTTGACGAGCCGGGGACTGGTCATCGAACCGTTCAGACGAGCGTCTCGCGGACTGCGCGAGGTGTACGGACCGGTCGCCGCCCGATGAACGCGGCTGACACTTGCTATCTGCCGATCGCGCCGCGACTGTCGCTGACAATCAACTTACGCGTAGAGCAGACCGCACTCGCCGACATGAGTGGCGGCACCGTCACTCCGACGGCCGCGCTGCCACACGAGCGCAGCTATACGACAGGCGCGTTCTCGCAGCATTCGGCAATCGCGCGGGAGCCAGTTCCTCCCGGTGCAACTCTGGCCCGAACCGCGTTGTCACTCGCCGATCGCCTGGCACGGATACTTCGAGTTCCGGCGAACGCTCTGGCTCCAGCGCCGCCGATGTTCGAGTGGCCTGGCACCTTCTTCGAGTATCAGGTTGCCGGAATTCAGGAGCTGCTTACGCGTGATGCGCTGCTGCTTGCGGATGACATGGGTCTGGGAAAGACCATTCAGGCGATTGCCGCACTTCGGATTCTCGTGATGCAGCGGCGCGTCCATGCGTCGCTTGTCGTCGTTCCGGCGAGCCTGGTCAGTCAGTGGCGAAAAGAGTTGCGCAAGTGGGCGCCGGAGTTGCAGGTCTCTACGATTCGTGGGCCCGCGTCAGAGCGAAGCTGGCAATGGGCTGCGCCGGCCGAAGTGTACCTGACGAGCTACGAGACCTTGCGTTCCGACTCCACCGACAATCCCGACTCGGTTCCTCGGCGGCGGGTTTGGGATCTCCTCGTGCTCGACGAAGCGCAGAAGATCAAGAACCGCGACGCCGAGGTGAGCAGAAAGTGCAAGCAGCTTCGCCGCCGACGCACATGGGCACTCACCGGCACGCCGCTCGAAAACAGCGTTGATGATCTGGCCTCAGTGCTGGAAGCGGTTGCACCGGCCGCCGATGGCACCGAAGCAATGCGGCTCTCACCCGGGCCGGCACTCATGCGGCGCCATGCACAGGTTCAGCTACGTCGCCGCAAGGTAGACGTGCTGCCCGAGCTTCCGCCGAAATCCGTCAGCAACATCGCGCTGCTGCTTGATGGCGAGCAGCGCGCGAGCTACGAGCGGGCAGAGCGTGATGGTGTCATCCAACTGCGCGAGGCAGGACCGTCCGTGCGAATCGAGAACGTGCTGGAGCTCATCGTAAGGCTGAAGCAGATCTGCAATTTCTGCCCGAGCACCGGGCGCTCCGCCAAGCTGGATGATGTTCATGAGCGAATGCAGACGCTCGATTCGGAAGGGCACCGTGCGCTCGTATTCTCCCAGTTCACCGACAAGAAGTATGGCGCTCGCGCCATCGCGCTGGCGCTAGGCAGTTTCCAGCCGTTGCTGTACACCGGCGACCTGGATTCCTGGGAGCGCGAGAGTGTCCTGCGGCGGTTTCGAGGCGAGACCAGGCACAAGGTGCTCGTTCTTTCGCTTCGCGCTGGCGGACTGGGGCTGAATCTGCAAGACGCATCGTATGTCTTTCACTTCGATCGGTGGTGGAATCCCGCCGTGGAACGGCAGGCCGAAGACAGAACGCATCGTCTCGGACAGACGGTGCCATTTCATGCGTACACGTACACACTCGAAGGAACGATCGAAGAGCGAATCGCCGCCGTTCTCAAGGACAAGCAGATTCTGTTCGACGAGCTGGTTGATGGTGTGTCGCTTGATCTCAGACATGCGCTTACCGCCAAAGAACTTTTCGGACTGTTCGGCCTCGCTCCACCGCCGTCAAATCGCCACGTGACGTAGAGCAGTGGGTGCGAAGTCCAGAGCGCCGTGAGGCACTGTTTCTGCAACGAACTGCCGCCGTACGCGTGAATTCGGTGACGGAAATGGCGGGCGAGCGAGACAGGTTGTGCTATGTCCTCTTGCCAACTCCGTCTCCCGCCGAGCACTGTATGGCTATGCCTGCGATCCAACGCCGCTGGACGGCGGACGCCGTGCGCGAACTCATTCGCGAAGATCAACCGTGGCCGCGCTACGAGCTCATCGACGGCGAGTTGCTCGTGACGCCCGCACCGCGCGATGCGCATCAGTTCGCATGCTTCGAGCTGTGCCGACTGCTCAACGCGTTCCTCGAGGGAGAGCCCATCGGTGTAGTCACGATGTCGCCATCCGACGTCCCCATACCACCGGACAATGTCGTCCAACCCGACGTGTACGTCGTGCCGGCCTACGAGACCGAGGACGAAAGGGCGATTGATTGGCCGACGCGAACGTATCTCCTGCTTGCAGCCGAAGTCCTGTCGCCGAGTTCGTTGCGTACCGACCGCATCACCAAGCGTGAACTTTACCTCGACAACGGCGTCGCCGAATACTGGATTGTCGACCTCGATGCGCGCGTGGTTGAGCGTTGGCGGCCCACGCAGCTTACGCCGGCGCTGTTTCGCGAGACGCTCACCTGGACACCACGCGAGGGCTCGAGTCTGAAAGTCGATCTGCCGACGTATTTTGATCGCGTCGCCGCGAAGGATCGTGCACACGAGCGATGGCGGAAGAGAACGTAAAACCACGACGGGTTGGCCAACGTAGAAACCGAAGCGCGCCGTCGATCACCTCGTTCGTGCGCGCAGCGCTTGGGTTGTTGGTGTGCCGCAACAGTCGGTGACGCCTGCCTGGATGGGTGGGCAGGGAACCGACCCGTAGGAACAAAACACGCAGCAGTCGCCGGCCTTTGGCCTGAGCCGCGTATGACAGCTTGCGCACTCGTGGAAGAACGTGCACGCGTTGGTCGGCATGTCGAGTTGCTCCTCGTGACCACAGTCGGGGCACCGGAGCACGGATTGCAGGATCGTCGTGGTCATGCCGTCAATCTACCGCTTCGTCATCCTTCGTGTTTAACAGGGGCAGCTGCACAGATCACCAGGCGACTCACCGTTCCCTCCTCGCTTCCGTCACACCGAGCACATTCCAGTCGAGCCATTGTTCCGCGATCTCGCCCACGTAGCGAAGGTAGCGCGTGCGGAGCGCTGGCACCTGCAGCAGGCGGCCCCGCAGCGCTTTGTTCGTGTCGGAGAGGGCCACCAGCGGATCGGGCGCGGCGCCGCTGCCGCGAGCGCGGAACGCTTCATTCACGTCGTGCGGAAGTGCCTGAAAGCACCCCTTGGCGTCGCGAAGCACCTGAAGTCGCTGCCGTCATTCCAATAGCCGTCACCATTTACAAGGGCGATGTCGAGCGCGAGCAATCGCAGCACTTCGTCCACGTCCATGAACTGCTCAAGCGATGTCTCCAATTGCTCGAGTGGTGTGGAGCTGAGTACGCGCGTGGCGTTCGCAAGCGCACGCCACGCCACCGTGTCGTCCGGCCCCTTCATCTCGTACCAGCGCCGATACGGTGCGATGTCTTCGCCGAGATAGTTGAAGCCGCCGCCAAACGAATTGTTGGGTGACTTCCACACCGAGATACGCCCGCGCCGAATCGCGTTCGACGCGCTCAAGTCGCTGGTTGCCGTTGCGGTCGAAGCGCCCCAGGAGC
>JANOKE010001011.1:0-2238 GCA_031419135.1 Gemmatimonadaceae bacterium | reverse complement strand
GGGTGGGCGCATGACCGAGACAGGCTTGAGTCTCGGCACGCCGCACTACATGAGTCCCGAGCAGGCGACGGCCGAGAAAGACATCTCCGCGCGCAGCGATGTGTACTCGCTGGGCAGCGTGTTGTATGAAATGCTGACAGGCAATCCGCCGCACACGGGGGCCAGTGCGCAGCAGATCATCATGAAGATCATCACCGCGCCGGCCGACCTGGTGACGGTGCACCGGAAGTCCGTGCCGCCGAACGTCGCGGCCGCTGTGGCCAAGTCGCTCGAAAAACTTCCCGCCGACCGGTTCGAGAGCGCGAAGGCGTTCAGCGAGGCGCTGGGGAATCCCGCGTACACGAATGCGACAGTCCTGGGCGCGGTACCCTCGCCGGCACTCGCACGCCGCCACCGAGCGACGACGACAGCCGGCTTCGTGCTCGCTGCTCTCGCATTCGCGGGATGGGCTTGGAGCGCATCGAGGCCGCAGCCCGCAGGCTCCGGCGAGCCGAGGTTCTACTCGATCACCCTGCCCGACAGCGCGCCGGTCGTCAGTGGCCGCGATCAGTATGACGTGACGTTGCGTTCGTTCGACCTCTCCGCGGACGGGCGGTTGCTGGTGTACACCAGCCCCCATGACAGTGCGACGCGGCTGTGGCAACTCCGCACCGACCTCGGCACCGCGTCGCCGATTGCCGGCACCGCGGGCGCGGTGCTCCCGACCCTTTCGCCGGACGGCCACGGGCTGGCGTTCGCCGTCGACAACGAAGTGCGTCGTCTGACCCTGGCCGACGGCGCCATTTCGCGGGCCGTTGCGTCGCAGTCCCGGGAGGCCTATCCGTCCTCCCACCCGTGGACCGGGGGCCTCGACGGGAGTGAGTTATGGTGCCTGGCCCTGCTCCACGACGCGGAGTGGCCGGCCCGGTACGCCGAACGACGGCATTTCCTTCCCCGGGCCGACCAGCCACGGGGCAGCGGCCAAGCGCAATTCGCGTTCTTCCTCGTGCTCGCCCATGTGGCCCGCGGTGACCTCGCCGCCGCCGCCGCGCTCTATCCGGTGCTACGCCAGATTCTCGACGACGGATGGCGGGTCGGACCGCTGCAACCCGTCGAGGGCCTGGTGGGCCTCGCCGCCACCGCGGGCGGCCACTGGGACGTGGCCGAGGGCCATTTTCGCTCGGCGCTGGCGTTCGTCGATCAAATCGGCGACCGGCTCGGGAAACCGTCGGACCAGAAGTGGTACGCCTGGATGCTGCTCCGTCGGAACGCCCCCGGCGATCGCGAGCAGGCGCGCGTGCTGCTCGACGAAGCCATCGCGTCGTTCCGCGCAATCGGCATGGCGCTCTCGCTCGGCCACGCGGAAGCCATGCGGGAGCCGCTCAATGGATGACGTGCTGCCGGACCGGCTGCCCTGCACCGGTGCGCGCAGTCCGGGCGATGGACGGCGTTCCAGACGAAGCTGATGTCCAGCGATGGTAGTCCACGGCACGGGTGTACCATGCGACATGCGTGGCGATCCTCCGTCCGCGGCACGACGATGCGGTGCTGCCGACGGGCGCGGTCGCTGCGGTCGCGTACGCTGCGCGGACGCATTGCATTTGAGCGCTCGCAGCAGACTGTCACGCTCTGCGGCTTTCCGATTCTCGTTATAGATTTGACCGATGGGGCTTTCGTACGAATGGGATCCGCGCAAAGCGGTCGCCAACGAGAAGAAGCACGGGGTCGCTTTCAAGGAAGCGGCCACCGTCTTTGGCGATCCGTTAGCATGGTTCCAGCCGGACGCCGAACATTCGCGCACGGAGGATCGCTTGTTGCTGTTACGGCGATCGTCCGAAGATCGATTGCTCGCGATTCTCTTCACCGACCGTGGCGACGAACTGGTACGCATCATCAGCGCCCGCTGCGCAACACCGCGTGAGCGAAAAAAGTATGAGAAAGACTTCCGCTAGTCCGACCGGCCGCGCCGCCGAAGACGAAATCCAGCCGGAGTACGACTGGAGTAAGGCCGTGCGTAATCCGTATGCAGCCCGCTACGCTGCGGGATCGAATATCGTGGTACTCGAACCTGACGTTGCGGCGGTGTTTCCGAATGCAGCGTCTGTCAATGAGGCCCTTCGATCACTCGCGAGCGTGATGGCGGGACGGACGCCCAAACCGCCGCGTCGGCGCCGCACCGCATAACGATGCTTGCTGCAGAAGCCAGCGTTAGGCGGCAACTACAGTTGCAGACTCACACATGCTTTGATTCGCACGAGC
>JANOKE010001010.1:0-4525 GCA_031419135.1 Gemmatimonadaceae bacterium | reverse complement strand
TCAGCGTGTCTTCAAAATCTACGGCCGGTTTGGCGCCGTGATGCTCTACGCGATTCCGCCAATTCTTGCCAAGGAAGTAGAAACGCAAACTGTCTTCCGCCGGATGGTAGATACCGAGGAGCCGAAACTCAAGCTGGGTCCACTGGGTTGGATCGATAACGCACTCGAAGACCGAATTTTGCACTCGCTGGCCATAGTTCAGGCAAACCTTTGCAACCTGCCGCAGTCGTTTGCGCCCCGCCGAGGTGGTCGTCGCGACGTCATAGGTTACCAGCACCAGCATAGTCGCCTCCTTGGCATGGCATCATGGGCGCACTACTTCCAGAGAAACGGCGGGTAGCTGTCGAGGTCACCTCGCAAATGTCGCGCCAAGAGACGTGCCTGCAAATGAATCACCATACCCACTGCAACTTCCTCGTCGAGAAATGGATGCGTGAGCGTGTCTTGCTTTCGCTGCTGGTAAGCGCCCAAGACCACCTTGCGCGTGTCATCGTCCATGGTAATCGCGCCGCCTTCATCGCTCCGAAAGCCATCAGCCTTCACTTGAGAACGATTGATCAGCGAGAGCACGAGTCGATCGACCAAGAAAGCTCGCATTTCCTCCATCAAGTCAAGCGCGAGACTCGGACGACCGGGTCGATCGCGATGAAGAAATCCGACGGCAGCGTCGAGCCCCACCGATTCACATGCCGAGCGGGCGTCATGCGCAAGCATCGTGTAGAGAAACGACAGTAACGCGTTCACCGCGTCTCGCGGCGGACGTCGCGTTCGGCCGACCATTATGAATCCGTCACGCTGGCTCGTGATGAGATGGTTGAACACATCGAAGTAGCGCGACGCAGCTTCGCCTTCCATCACTCGCAGCACATCGAGCGACGAACATGCCTGTGATTGCCCAGCGATACGGCCGAGGTGACCGGCAGCCAGACGAAGATTTTCGTGACCCTCGGATTTTGGGTGGTCGCGCAGTGCGCGCAACAGCACCAACCTCGTATTGGCAATTTTCGCGCCTACTACGTTCTTTGCAATCGCGACCGTGCCCGACGGATCGTCGGCGCGTCGGTACTGCTCACGTCGGAGCAGCACGTTACCAGGCGCGTACCCGTTCACCGCTGCGAGGAATCGCCCGTGCTCCGTGAGGAACGACACCGCAATACCAGCTTCAGCACACGCCGCCATCAAGAACGGGCTCACGGTGATGTTCCCGAAGCAGACGATGCCTCCAAGATTCAACAGCGGGATGCGAAGCCGCACGTCGCCATCAAGGCGGACGCTCACGGCCTCGCCATCCTTGGAAAGGTATGACTTCTGCGTGGTGACATACAGCGTGTTCAAATGCATTTTCACGAGCGGGCCTCCTCGTCCGCGAGGGTGGCGAGGCTTTCCGTAAGCGCCCTGCGCATGTATTGGCTCGCAGGTCGCATTGGCGAAAGCGCGTCCGGCAGGCACACGGGCAACAGCGAACAGCTATCGCATTTTGGCTCGCGAACGGCGCGTGGGCTCACGCCGGCGTTGAGCAGCACGTGAAGTCGTTTAGTCGTGACCTCGGTGAGGCTCCTCAGTGTGCTATCAAACACCACGTCTGTGCGACGTCGCGTGACGCCGTAGTACAGGGCGCCAGCAGCGACCGTCACACCAAACATCTCCTCAAGGCAGAGCGCCTGCGCACAAAGTTGCACCCGATCGGCATCATGCGCCTTGGGCTTGCCCCGTTTGTATTCGATTGGGAACGGTCGCGCCGCTTGGCTGCCATCCGTCCGCTGAAATTCTACGATATCCGAGACGCCGATCAGACCGATCCGCGCGCACCGGAGTGGCATCGCTCTGGCAATGCGCACGTCTCCCCGTGATTCGACACCTCCCTCGTGGGCCTTCTCATGCATAACGCGCCCCTCCGCCGTGAGCACATTCTCAACCCACGCCCGCTCGATGTGTATTAGCGCACATTGGCGTTCGCAGAAAACCAGGTGCTGTAGTGCGGAAATTGGAAGCAGCTCGTCGTCAGCGTACATCGTGTCGGAACTCTATCACCGGAAGCGTCATCGGCGTTGTCACGACGTTACGGCGTTTCAAGGAGGCGTTCCAGATTGGCGCGCAACCCTACCAACCTACTCGTCAACACATGCCAGACGATTTCGGAGTCGACGGCGTCGTAACCGTGGATGAGGCGATTGCGAAGTCCGATAATAGCCGAACCGCGCTCGACCTGATCAAAGCGTTCCGGATGCTGATCGCGGAGACGCGTCATCGCTTCACCAATGATCTCGAGCTGCCGCTCGCAGGCTGAACGCACCAAGTGACTTTGAGCGTACGTCTCACTGCTCAGTCCGTCGGTGAATGTCTGGATCGCTGCTATCGCACCGAGGACATCGCCGACGAGCGACTCGTAGCTATTCAGCATACACTTGTGCTCTACTCGCGTTGACGGCCTCGCGAAAGTACGGATTGCGAATGGATGCGGGGGTGACAAGATCGACCGGGCGCCGAAAGAGCATCTCAAGATCGTCAGCGAGATCGATGTAGCGATCGGACAATCCCATGGCATGGTCCCTACGAAAGGTCACGATAAAATCTAAGTCGCTCGTGGTCTCACTCCACGCGTCAGTAGTCCCGGACCCAAACAATTCTAGCCTTGAAACACCATACTTGGCACAAAGCGCCGCAAGGCTGGAGTGCTTCGCATCGAACTCGGCGGCGAGTTTGTTGTTCACTGAGTGAGCTCAGGAGTCGGTGGCGATATGGCTGCAGGACTAGTTGGAACGACGTGCGATGCTCCAAAACAGTTCTGCGTGAATGAGATGGAGCACCGCGAAAGGCACTAGATGAGCTCGCGGCACTGCACGCCCGTCGGCAAGTCAGCAAGGCTAACCGAGACGTCGTAGTCGGCGAATGCGCGCGCTGGCCGTGTCGCATCGCGCCGAACGATAAGGACGCGTTCAAATAGTCGTCCCGCAGCTGCATTCCCGAGCGGGCTCTCGTGTTGAAACGCCCACAGCCGCCGGGCGGTCATGAGACCACGAGCCGCCGAGCGGTCCAGTTCAAACATCCCCCCCAGCGCACTCCACAGCAGATCGAGATCGGTGGCGCTGAAGCCCGTCTGGGCGGCCAGCTGTGGCGACACGAACCCATAAGCTAGATATAGGCCGTACGGCACGATTTCCTTTCGGCCCATTGTTCGATTTCCGCCCTTCTGTTCGCCGGCCTCTTTCTCGGTGGTGACAGCCATTCGTGTGATTGACTGCTCCAGTGACACGATTGGATCGACTGAACGTGCAAAGGTGATTTGTACAGGCCCACGCACCTGCCCAGCATTGACCTTGGTCGTCATCACTGCGCCAAACATACGCACGTCAAAAAACGTCTGGCACATCCAATTCCTTGCTTGATCAACGACGTCCGCCTCGTTTTTCTTCGCACCGGCGGCAGCAGTGCCCAGGCCAAGCGCTGTGTACGCGCGACCATGCTGTTGGTTTAGTATCGCGCGCTCCTTCACGTAAATATCGAATCCGTGTTCGGGGATACCAGTGGACATGTCAGTCTTCGCGATACTGATATAGTTGCGAATCTTGCGCTTTAAGCAAACGTCCGAAACGAGGCCACGACCAGTCTCGGGGTCCACGCGTGGCGAGTTGCCCGCATCAGGATCCCCATTAGGGTTTCCGTTGGACACATCGAAGAGGAAGGCAAAATCTACACGGTGTTTGATCGACACGGGCGAGATCGCGAGAGTAGTCACGGCGAGATCCTGGAGTAAGTATGAGAGCTAATGGCTCGATGAGACGGCGGGATACCGAATGGAATTGTCCTCTCGCGTTAGCTCGAGACGCCTGCCTCGAGTGCGAGTCGCTCGTCCTTACTCAACCAAAGCCAGTGTCGTTGCTGATGATATCCAAGAACGAATAAGCCCTGTTGCTCGAGATCAAGATACGCTGGGAATCCATTTTGCTCTGCTGAAAACCGTGACGAAATTTCGTCGAGCTGAGCGTCGAGCCAATACGCCGTCCCCTTGGTCTCCTCTTCCTCGCGCGCTTTTCTCGAGTAATGGCGCGCATTCTTCAGCAGACGTGTCATTACGGCGCGTGGACTCGACGATGCCGACGCAAAGAAACGGTCAATGACGGAGGCGTTGACATCATTCATCGCGACCTTCTGAAGACGCTCGATAACCGCCATCATGCGTCCAAGCAAGTAGCCAGGGGCGTTGTTTGTCGGATCCATGTGTGGTATGAGTTGAGGGTAAGGAGGGTTCTCCGAGCTTGCTCGTCGGCGATTTAACACCGCCTTGATCAACGCGGCGCGAGCGTCACGTCGCACGAGATCAGCCCACTCTGTTCTTCCTATTTCCGCACGCGTTCGCTGCAACGCGCGTTGAAGGATAGCGATCGGGAATGGACTGCCACGCAGTGCCGAATTGATGAGCGACGTTGACAGCGCGGCTGGGATCTCCGAACGATCTCCAAATGGAGCAAGCGAGCTAAGTAGTGCGTTGAGTGGCAAAGCCGGTGGCAGGGATTGGCCTTTGACG
>JANOKE010001009.1:0-6461 GCA_031419135.1 Gemmatimonadaceae bacterium | reverse complement strand
TTTGCGCGCTGCGCAGCTTGCCGTGGCCCCATGCGATGGAAATGGCGGAGCTGGCCGTGGCGTTCAAGAATCGGGGAGTGGTTGCGTTCGATCTGGCAGGCGGTGAACTGGGAAATCCGGCGCATGTGCATGCGCTGGCCTTTGACTATGCGCGCGCCAACGACAT
This sequence comes from Gemmatimonadaceae bacterium, assembly GCA_031419135.1. Lineage (GTDB taxonomy): Bacteria > Gemmatimonadota > Gemmatimonadetes > Gemmatimonadales > Gemmatimonadaceae > Gemmatimonas. Next base: position 6,295 of record JANOKE010001009.1, on the reverse strand, counting down.
TGCCATCACGATTCACGCCGGCGAGGGCGACGGCGCGCCTTCCATTCGCGAGGCGGTTCACCGCTGTGCCACCGATCGCATTGGCCACGGCACGCGTTTGCACGAGGACGTGTCGCTGGAGGCGTATGTGATTGACCGACAGATTCCACTGGAAGTGTGTCCGACCAGCAACGTACAAACCCGCGTGGTTTCCACCTTCGGCGAGCATCCGCTGGTGCGGTACCAACGACTCGGTGCTGTGGTCACGATCAGCACCGACAATCGACTGATGAGTGGCGTGTCGCTGACCGACGAGTACGTGCGATGCGCGCAGCACTTCGCATGGGGTCTCGCCGAACTTGCGTCGCTGTCGTTGGCCGCCTTCGATGCGGCGTTCTTGCCCCAGACGCAGCGTGTTCACCTTCGACAGTCGGCCGAGCGCGACATTCGGCGCTTGCTGGCTGACGCGCACCCTGCCGCGCGGTCATGGGGCGCTGTCGAATGAGCGCGCGCTTAACCGCCGCGAGGTCCGCGGTAGCAGAACGCGGCACGGGAACGGCCGACGCGGGCATCGCCGCGGACTACGTGCGGCAGCGCGTTGGCGCCGACTTTCGGGCGCCCGTGTGTGGCATCGTGCTCGGATCGGGACTTGGTGGATTGGCCGCACGGGTGGAGCAGGCAACGCGTATCCCGTTTTCCCGGGTGCCGGGATTCCCGAACGCTACGGTGTCCGGCCATGCCGGACAGTTGATTGTCGGAACGCTGGCCGGTCGCCCGGTGGTGCTGATGGCTGGACGATTCCACATGTATGAGGGCCATGACGCCGCCATGGCGGCGTTCCCAGTGCGCGTTCTGCACGCACTTGGCGCGTCTGTGTACGTGGCGTCGAATGCCGCAGGAGGCGTGCGACGCACGTTTGTGCCGGGCGACCTCATGGTCATCGCCGATCACCTGAATCTGATGTTTCGCAATCCGTTGTCAGGACCGCGCGAGCCCGGCGACGAACGATTCCCCGACATGTCCGCGCCGTATGATCGTGGCTTACAGGCACTCATGCACGAAGCAGGTCGCGCCGTGGGTGGGCCACTGCAGGTGGGTGTGTATTGCGGGCTGCTCGGCCCAACGTATGAGACACCTGCTGAGGTCCGCATGCTGGAACGCCTTGGTGCCGACGCCGTCGGGATGTCGACCGTTCCCGAGGTGATTGTGGCGCGCGCCCTCGGGATGCGCGTGGTCGCGGTCTCCTGCATTACGAACAAAGCCGCCGGGCAATCGCTGCAGCCCCTGGATCACCGTGAGGTGGTGGAGGCCGGGAATGCTGTGTCTGCTCGATTTGAGGCGTTGATCATGGAGTTTGTGCGCAGACTGTAGGATGGGGATTGAAGACGGAAAATTGGAGACGGGAGACGGGAGACATCCAGCCGACTGGACGTCTCCCTTCTCCCTTCTTCAGTCTCCCGTCTTTTACTTGCGCGATTTCGGCAGAGTCGAAAGCCTGACCCTACTTGCGCGCTTTCGGCAGGGTAGAAAGCCTGACCTTGAATGACTGGAACGCTCGCGAATCCCGCGTCAGCGACCGTAACACCACGGGATTGATCTTGGCGATTTCCGCTTCGGTCGCGACCACTCGGCTTTCTTCGACTGGGTGGGACGCGAAGAAATTGTCCACGGCGCTTGGATTTGTTTTTCGCACGGCGATGAGGGTGCGAAACATGCTGGGCATGCCGCGCGGATCGATCCCGGCACGCGTGACAAACGTGACGCCGAACTTGTCGGCCTCGGCCTCATCGTCGCGGCTGAACTTCGCAAAAGCGGCACCACCGCCCACGTTGATGGCGGCATTCCCGAGCCCACTGTTGCACACCGACGGCGCGAGAATGCATCCCAGCGTGACACCCACACTGGCGCGCTGCTGGTCGCGCATCTGCAGCATGCTGTGCCGCCGCGTGACGTGCGCGATCTCATGCCCGATTACGCCGGCCAACTCTGACATGTTCACGGCGCGTTCAATCAGCCCGCGATACACATAAATGTGGCCGCCGGGGACGGCAAACGCGTTGATATCCGTCAGGTCGACCACGTGGAAAGACCAACGCAGGCTTCGATCGTCTGACACCCGAGCGATGGAGTCACCGAGCACGGTGATGTAGCGCGCCACCTCCGGATCTTGAATCAGCGGCAACTGCTGGGCGACCTGCGCGGCGTACTCGTTCCCCAGGTCGACTTCCTGCTGGGTGGAGGCGAGACACCCGACGGCAGCGACCATCAAAAACGCTGCGGCGAGTTTGACGCTGGTGAACATTGCTCGGATCATCATTTGGCACGTCTCATCACGAAAGGGTTGCTCCGTCGCATATTGCAGTGCTACCCGGGAGCGCTGAGTTTGAGCCAGCTCCGCGCAAGCCGCTCGAGACCTCATACCGAAAAATGCCGTGAAGCTGCTCACCCTCACCCGCGACCTGCAGCGCCGGAAAGCTCGGGAGCGGCAGGGATGCTTCGTGGCGGAAGGTGTGCGTTCGGTGGAGGCGTTGCTCGCCTCCCCACTGTCAACGGTAGGGCTTCTGGTCACGGAGTCGTTAACCAGCGAGCCGCGTGGCGCCGCGCTGCGGGGATTGGCCGAGTCACTTGGGATATCGGTGAAGGAGGTGACCAGTGCCGAGTTGGAGAGCGCCGCCAGCACCGAATCGCCGCAAGGGGTGTTGGCGGTGGCCGAAATCCCGGTACGTCGGCTCGAAGCGCCAGGGGCTGGTCCGGCTCGCTACCTGCTGCTGGACGCCATCCAGGACCCTGGGAATGTAGGCACCATCGTGAGAACAGCGGCCGCCTTTGGGGTGACCGCCACCATCGCCTTGCCGGGAACCGTTGACCTCTGGAACGCCAAGGTCGTCCGTAGCTCGATGGGGGCTCTGTTCGTGCACCCCGTGCCAATGGCGAGTTGGGATGAGGTCTCGGCGTTTTGCGACGCCCATGACATCGCCTGTTGGGCGGCGGACGCAGACGGTCTCGTGATCGACTCGTCGGAGGAATTGCGTCGGGATGTACTGCCCGCTCGGCTCGCGTTGGTGGTCAGTAACGAGGGTGCAGGGCTGTCGACAGACGTTGCGGCACGCACTTCGAGGCGTGTGGCAATTGGCATGGTGCCGAACATCGAGTCGCTGAACGTGGCGGTGGCCACCGGTATACTGCTGCATGCATTGCGTCCAGGCTGACGTCGGGACACTCGCAGGCAGAACTTTCCACTCATGATGCTGCCACTCACTTCCGAATTCACAGCACTGGTTTTGCTGCCGATCTTTGCGATCGGCGCCTCCATTGGCTCGTTCCTGAACGTCTGCATCGCGCGCTGGCCGGCCGAGCTGAGTGTGGTCAGGCCGCGTTCGCGTTGCCCAAAGTGCGAACGACCCATCTCGTGGCATGAGAACATCCCCGTCATCAGCTGGCTGCTGCTGCGTGGAAAGTGCCGGGGATGCGGTCTGCCGATTTCGATGCAATACCCCGCCGTGGAACTGCTGGTGGCGGTTGGCTGGGTAGCCTGTGTGGTCGCATTCGGCGTGACACTCGAAGCGCTTCGGGTGGCGGTCTTCGGCACGATTCTCCTCGGGATCGCGGTCACCGACGCCAAGCACTATCTCATTCCGGATGGGTTCACCATTTCCGGGCTGGTGCTGATGCTTGGTATGGCGGTGGCCAATTTCTTCGTCGGCGACGCCACGCAGTTCGCCACGCCGTGGCCGGCACTGCTTGGTGCATGCGTTGGCGCTGGCGCGATCACCATTATCGGATGGCTGGCGGAAGTCGCCATGAAGCGCGAGGCGATGGGGTTTGGCGACACCACGTTGATGGCCGTGGTTGGCGCGGCGCTGGGTCCGGAGCGCGCGCTGCTGACCATCATCGGCGGCGCCTTCGTGGGCGCGGTGTTCTTCCTGCTGATCGTGGGACCGGTGGTCTGGGTGCGCAGTAAGCGGGAGGGTACGGACTTCGAGTTTCCCGATGTACCGTTCGGCGTGTTCCTTGCGCCAGCCGCGCTGCTGGCCTTGCTTTGGGGAGATCACCTCATCGTCTGGTACGTGCAGCGCGCTTTCCCCACGTGAACCGCACCTCAATACCTCTCGCACCACCTCGCCGCGGTGCCACGCGGCGCCCACACTCGCCCGTCGTCACCGCACTCGCGGTGGTGTGCGTGGCTGCCGCGTCGCTCAGCACGATCGCGTGCGGAGACCGTCGCCCCAAAGGGTCGGGGCCGTATGCCGATCTCGTCGCCGAGGCCGTACCCAGGATCGAGCAGCAGCTCGGCCTCACCTTCAAGTCGCCGCCCACACTCGAAACGCGATCGCGTGACGAGGTTGCGACGTTTGTCATGCGGCAGCTCACCAGCGAACGAGCGAAATCGCAAATTGACGGACAACAGAGCGCCTATCGCGTGTTGGGGCTGTCGCCTGATACGTTGGAGCTGAGTGCGCTGCTGCAGCGATTGCTTGAGGAGCAGATCATCGGCTACTACGATCCGCGGGCCAAAGTGCTGTACGTGGTAGACGGCGCGCCCAAGGCGCTGTTGCAACAAACGGTTACGCACGAGTTGGTGCATGCACTGCAGGATCAGTACATCAAGATCGATTCCATTCAGGCGCGGACCGACGATGCCGATGCGCAAGGCGCGGCACAGGCTGTTCTGGAGGGACAGGCGGTGTACACCCAACTGATGGTAGATCCGAATTCCGGCCCGATGATCCGGATGCCTGGTGGGTGGGATCGCATTCGCGATGTCATTCGCGATGGACAGGGTGGGATGCCTGTGTTCGCATCGGCGCCGCGCGCCGTGCGGGAGGGACTGCTGTTCCCGTATCTGGGTGGCGCCGATTTTGTGCGTCGCTTTGCGGACAAGCGCCCCATGAAGGAACTGCTGACCGATCTGCCGATCTCCACCCGCCAGATTCTCAACGATGCGGCGTATTTCACCGCCGACCGGTCCACGCGCGAGGTGCCAACTGCGGTTACGTTGCCCGCGCCGTCAACGGGTACGGTGATCTATTCCAACGGCTTCGGTGAATTCGAAACGCGGCTGATCCTCGTTCAGCACTTGAAGGACGAAGTGCTGGCTCGTCGCGGTGCCAGCGGCATCGATGGTGATCGGTATGCGGTGATTCGCACGTCGCAGGGCGACGCGATCGCCTGGGCCACTGTCTGGGACACGTCTGTGGATGCGGCGGATTTCATGGGGCTGCTGGCTGACGCTACGCGTCGACGATATGACATGCCGCGTCAGGTAGTCGCGGAAGGCGTGACCACGCGTCGACTCGACGTGCCGGTCGGCAAGACGCATGGCGCGCGCATCGTGACGCTGTCGGTGGAACAGCGCGAGGGTCGACCCGTAGTATTTTTCATGGACACTCCAGCGGGTATCAGTGCGTCGCTGATCGATCCGGCGCGCCTCACGATCGGTCGCTGAGCGCATGACGTCGGTGCACACGACACCGTTGGCGCTGCGCAGTACGCCCGACGACGAGATCAAGCGCATCCGTCTGGTACGAATGAAGCAGGTTGCGACGGCCATGCTGGTGGCGGTTGCGTTGCTGTTTGTGGTAGCCCGCTTGTACGAATCGCGCTATCCGTGGGTTGGATATGTGCGCGCCTTCGCCGAAGCGGCGATGGTTGGGGGCATCGCCGACTGGTTCGCCGTGACCGCGCTGTTTCGGCACCCCATGGGTATTCCGATCCCGCATACCGCCATCGTTCCGGCGCGCAAGGATCGCATTGGCACCGCTCTGGGCAATTTTGTTCAGCGCAATTTCCTTACGCGCGAAGTCGTGGCCAGCAAACTGGCGGCAATGAAGTTGGGGGAGCGAGCCGCGACGTGGCTTTCACAGCCCGAGAACAGCCGTCGTCTTGCGCGTCATGTTGCGCGTGGCCTCACGGGCGCCGCGGGCGTCATGCGCGATGATGACGTGCAGCAGTTGGTCGATCGCGGCATCGTGTCGCGACTGCGCACAGTGCGCGTGGCCCCGCTGCTGTCGCGAGTGTTCGGTTTGCTCACCGCCGGCGGACGTCATCAGACGCTGCTGGATGATGCGCTGCGCCTGGCGGCGAAGTTCCTGGAAGAGAACGAGGATGTGATTCGGGAGCGAGTCAAGGCCGAGAGTCCTTGGTGGGTACCGGGGTCGGTCGAGGACAGACTGGGCGACCGCGTGGTAAATGGTGTGGAGAAGACCCTCGTGGCCGTGGCGGCCGACCCTGACCATCCGCTGCGCCGTCGCTATGACGAAGCCGTCGACCGTTTCGTCGTGTCGCTGCGCGAAAATCCTGATGTCATCGACAAGGC
>JANOKE010001008.1:0-1513 GCA_031419135.1 Gemmatimonadaceae bacterium | reverse complement strand
ACAGCACTTACCGCCCCCCGACGTGCACTCCGCACCACCTCCACCCGGCAGCACCTGGGCCACCGCACTTGTGGACGTGGCGAACGTAATCGCGATAACCTGTGCCGCAGGTGATCCGGACCTCAGCGGCACGCCCTACTTCAGCACGTGGCCTTCGGTGGGCCGTCCGAGGATGCGGCTGAAAGCACGTGGGCCGCCCGATGATGCGGCTCGATCAAAACCGTCCGACGCTATTGCTCATCCCACCAGACGGTAGCCAACCACACTAAAGTGGTAGTCGAAGGTGAAGGCGACACGGATCTTTCGGTGTCTCATGATAGCGAAACTCGTTGCATCTACCGCTGACAGGCGGTGTAGGTCGCGTCGTCGAAAGTACTCCCATGATCGATCCAGATCATGATGGTCGCACGGCAGCATCACGACGGTGCCGGGCTTGTAAATGGAATCCTTCCACGCGATCGCAACATCGCGGTTTGCGTTGCGCTCGAGGAACGTGAACGTCTCAATCACCACGGGGATGGACGTGTGCAGTTTCGCACCGACTCCACGAAGCACGTCCCACTGTGCCTTCGCTGGCGCATGGAGCGGGTCTCGCGACAACGCCAGCGCGATCCACGCTCCGCTGTCGACGAAGACCGTTTCGCCTTGCCGCATCAGGTCTCGTCATAGATGGAATCGTGCTCTACCGAGGTGCGTTTGGGTTCGCCGTCCCAGAGCCCAACCGGGCCGTCCGCCTCCGGACGAAGTACTACCGTCCGCACCGCGTCGCGCACCAGTTCCGCCACGCTGCGCCCAGAGCGGGCGGCAGCCAAATGCAACGCGGCAAGCTCCTCTTCCCGCAGGTAGACTTGGGTCTTGATCATATGTGTCAGTATCGCACCAAAAGTGACATATGTCAAGACTGCTCATTGCATGTTACGTCGAGCGGCGTGCGTACGGTCTAGCCAACGGCCGCGACGTCCCTTCGACTGCGCGTCTCATTGGCGAAGACGTGCATCGTTTGGCCGATGCGACACGCCCGAGGGCGTCGAGGTTTGTAGCCGCCGCGCACCGCCGGTGCCACCTCGACCATCGGCGCTCCGAGAGACGGGAGCGCCGAGCATACGCCCACCTCAAGCGCGGACCGTCACCGTTCCGTTGCGCGCCGGGCCGTTTCGACGCAACGTCCGCGAGTCGTCGGCCTCACGATGCTTGCTGTTACGGCGGCGTGAACAACACGTAGGCGTTCCGCACCGCGTCGCTGCGAAACCTCGCGTATACGGCGCCCTCACCCGGGCTGACGCGTAAACTCCAGCACCATCTCCGCTCCCGCCTCCAGCGCGAACCATCGCGCGAACAACGCGTCACGCGTCGCGCGAACGTTGCGCAGTTCGTCGTCGGTAAGCATTCTCGGCACCATGGCCACCTCGTGCCGCACTGCCGCCTGCGCCGACACGTACGTCGTCGCATGCGTGTTGAACTCGTCCACTGGCCACTGCGCCCCGTTGCGCCGCTCCGCATCGAAACATCCAAC
>JANOKE010001007.1:0-1799 GCA_031419135.1 Gemmatimonadaceae bacterium | reverse complement strand
CCAACACGTCCAGGACGCGCCGTCGTGTGCCTGTTTGAGCGCGGTGAACACGGCATAGTCGTCGAGCCACGCATGCTGCTGCACGAACTGCCGATAGCGATCATCCGGCACAAACCGTTGGAACGCTTTGGTGAGCAGACGCCGCTTATGCGATATGACGCTCGCAAAGTCCACTGCATTGGTTGGCAACGCGCTGGTGGAGCCCGGCACATGAATGAGCAGCGGGTTGCCAGCGAAGGCCGAAAAGCACTGGTACGGGGAATCGCCGTAGCCAGTCGGGCCCAAGGGCAGCATCTGCCAAATAGTGAAGCCGGCTTCCACGAGAAAGTCGAGGAACCGTATGGCGTCAGGCCCCAGTTCGCCAATCCCGTTTTGACCAGGCAGTGACGTAGGGTGGAGAAGGACGCCAGCAGCGCGTGTGAACTTCATGAAGACAGGAGTCGGCGGGGCGACGGCGCCGATGGCAGGCCGTCGGCGGGCGATCCGCATACTCGCGCCCGACTCGCAGAAATGCCAGCGCGATCCCGTGTGGATTTCCCTTGAGACCGAGACTGCAATCGTTTGCGGCGCGCGACACCGGAGAAGTCCACCATTGCCATGATGCGGCCCGTCAGAGACTATTGGGTTGCTCATGCCTCTCATCAAGGAGTTCGGCTGTGATTCGTCCGACGTGGATTGATTACGTCGTCATGGCGATCTACTTCGCCGTGGTGCTCGGGATCGGGTGGGCGCTGCGTCAGCGCATGCGGACGTCCAGCGACTTTTTCCTGTCGGGCCGTTCGCTGCCGCCGTGGGTGACCGGTCTGGCGTTCCTCAGCGCCAATCTCGGGGCGCAGGAAGTGATCGGCATGGGCGCGTCCGGGGCCAAGTACGGCCTTGCCACCGCGCACTTTTATTGGATCGGCGCGATCCCGGCCATGGTGTTCGTCGGCATTTTCATGATGCCGTTTTACTATGGGTCGCGCGTGCGCTCGGTACCGGAATACCTCAAGCTGCGCTTCGACGAAAAGACTCGCACCCTCAACGCGGTAGCGTTCGCCGCCATGACCGTGTTCTCGTCGGGCGTGTCGATGTATGCCATGGGCAAACTGCTGAACCTCCTGTTGGGATGGGATTTCGATACGAGCGTGATCGTCTCAGCCGCGATCGTGCTGGCCTACGTGCTGCTGGGCGGATTGACCAGTGCCATCTACAACGAGGTCTTGCAGTTCTTCATGATCGTATTCGGTTTCGCGCCGCTGGTGTGGATCGGCCTGCGGTCGGTCGGCGGGTGGGGCGGCATGACCGAGAAGCTGTCGGCTGTCGCCACGTCACGCGGTCTGCCCGATGGGGCCTACGTGCACGCCTGGCAGGGTATGGGTTCGGCGGCGACCAATCCGCTCGGCATTGAGTGGTTCGGCATGCTGATGGGACTGGGCTTCGTCCTGTCGTTCGGCTACTGGTGCACGGACTTTCTTGTGGTCCAGCGGGCGATGGCGGCCGACTCGATGACGGCGGCACGTCGCACGCCGCTGATCGCGGCAGTCCCGAAGATGCTCTTCCCATTTCTCGTGATCCTTCCCGGCATGATCGCGCTGGCGATGGGCGACAATGTGATTCCGCCAAAGCTCACCGAGGCCGGCGCGCCGTTACTCGACAGTGTTGGCAAGGTGGTGCTCGACTACGACCTCGCCACGCCGATGATGCTGGTCACGCTCTTCCCGACTGGCATGTTGGGGCTCGGTCTCACCGCGTTGATGGCCTCGTTCATGTCGGGGATGGCGGGCAACGTCACCGCGTTCAACACCGTGTGGACGTAC
>JANOKE010001006.1:0-1081 GCA_031419135.1 Gemmatimonadaceae bacterium | reverse complement strand
GCCGCGTTCGCACCGCTCGCGAGGATCGTTCAACCCGACGCTACGCGTTCGGCGGCGGTGGCAGCGCCCGCATCACCATTTCCACATACAATGGAGATGTCTTGGTTCGCCTCGGCGCGCGCCGCCGCATCGAGTGATCCGTTTCAGCATGCCCGCGCAGTTGGTCTTAACCGTTCCCCTTTCCGGCGTCCTTCGGAGTTTCTCATGTCTCGTTCTACCTCGGCGTTCCGTTCCCGTGTCGCCGTCCACGTCACGCTCGCCGCGCTCGCGCTCGCGCCCTTCGGCCCGCTCGGCGCCCAGAATCGCAACCGCGACCAGGATCGCGACCAGCAGAGCGACAAGTCGTTCTCCTGGTCGGGTACGATCCCCTCAGGCAAGCGCATCCTCATCAAGAACATCAACGGTGGCATCGACGTGGAGCGCAGTGCGAGCAATCGCGTTGAAGTAACCGCCGAGAAGCGCTGGCGTCGCGGGGACCCGGACTACGTGCGCATCGAACCGAAAAAACTCGGCGACGAGATGCTCATTTGCGCTCTCTGGGGCGAAAACTCGCGGTGCGAAGAAAACGGGATTCGCAGCGAACGCAACAACAATTCGGGTAGCCGCAATAACGATGTGTCCGTCCACTTTGTGGTGCGTGTGCCGGAGGGCGTGCGCGTTGACGTGTCCACCGTGAACGGCGGGCTGGAAGTGAGTGGCGTTACCACCGACGTGCGTGCCAGCACGGTGAATGGCAGCATCACTGCGCGCAGTGCCGGCGGACCCGTGCGCGCCAAGACGGTGAACGGGAGCATCAATATTTCGATGGGCACACTTGGCCGGGCCGACGACCTCGAATACGAAACCGTGAATGGCTCAATCACAATTTCGTTGCCGGAAAACTTCGGTGCCCAGCTCGAACTCGGCACTGTGAACGGCCGGGTCACGACGGACTTTCCAATCACGGTGTCGGGAACCCTGTCACCCAGACGCATTCGCGGAACGGTCGGGAATGGAGAGACCAGATTCCGTGCCAGCACGGTGAACGGGAGTGTCACGCTGCGCAAGAACTAGGCTGCGGCCAGTTCCTCAATCGCCTTGG
>JANOKE010001005.1:0-1055 GCA_031419135.1 Gemmatimonadaceae bacterium | reverse complement strand
TTTCTCGGAGCCATTCTCAAAGGCGTGCACAAGCATGCCGGATTGTTGCGCGCCGGTATCGCCACCAGCGGCAACGAACACCGTCTGGGTGCCAATGAAGCGCCACCGGCCATCATCTCGGCGTTCCTTGGCAAAGGGTTGACGCAAGTCGTCGAGGATATCGCCGCCGGCAAGACGTCGCCGGCCAACGCCGAGCAGGCCATGCTCAAACTCGGTGTGGCCAAGCTGCCCGAAGTCGAACAGGATAACACCGATCGCAATCGCACCTCGCCGTTCGCATTTACGGGTTCCAAGTTCGAGTTCCGCGCCGTTGGTGGTTCGCAGAGCATCGCCTTCCCGGTGATGCTGCTGCAAGCAGCGGTGGCCGAAGCCATAGGCGAGATGACCGACTCGCTGCGCAAGGAAATGAAAACCGCCAAGAGCACCGATGACGCCGTGCTCAAAGTGGTGCGCGCTGCATTCAAAACAACCACCGCCGTGCGTTTTGAAGGCAACAACTACTCCGACGAGTGGGTGGTAGAAGCAAAGCGTCGCGGACTGCTCAATCTGCGTCGCACCCCCGAAGCGCTCATGCAGCTCACCACCAAGGAGGCCAGCGCGTTGTTCAAGTCCACCGGCATCCTCACCGACATCGAGTTGGTGAGCCGATACCACGTGCGACTTGAGCGGTACGTGAAGGACATCCTGATCGAACTGCACACGTTGCAGCAAATCGTCGACACGCAAATCCTGCCCGCGTCGTACGCGTATGTCGGTCAGATCGCACAAGCCGCAGGTCAGGGTGCCTCCGCCGGCATCAACATGCAGCCGCTGGTGGATGCCGCGAACGCCACCACCAAGATGATTGCGACGTTGCAGAAAAAGCGCGCCGAACTCACCAAAGTGATTGCGAGGGCGGAAGCGCTGCACGATGACTTGGTCGCGCAGGGCAACTTCGTCACCAGCACCGGCTGCGACACCATGGGCGAAGTGCGAGACGCCGCCGACGCACTGGAACTCTCGGTGGGCGACGAGTTCTGGCCGGTACCGCGGTATCGGGAGATGCTCTTCCCGGT
>JANOKE010001004.1:0-2863 GCA_031419135.1 Gemmatimonadaceae bacterium | reverse complement strand
TACTTTCTCACGATGCAGTGACTTGCGCCATTCCAGGCTCAAGTCGAGCTGAGCATGTTGTGGACAATCTCGGTGCCGGACGAGGTCGTTTGCCGGACGTGCGAGAACGGACCCGCATTGCCGCAGCGTGGCAGGCCCTGTAGAGATGATGCATTCGAACAAGTAAGACCAAGGCGAAGGACAAGGCTGTTCCTCTCAAACACGGATGTGCTGATGGTCCGCTCCGCTCTTGTCACGGCAAGTACACTACTCGCGTTCTCGACCTCTCTCTCGGCGCAGGCACCCGAGGCCATTCCGGTCAAGTACGCTGCGATCGCGAACCGCATCATCGCCGCTGCGCGGGCCGACTCTGCTGGCGCGTGGAATCGCATCGCCGAGCTGACCGATCGTTTCGGACATCGGTTGTCCGGATCGGTCGCGCTGGAGCAGGCGATCAGTTGGACGGCAGCAACGATGACCAAGGATGGACTCGAGAACGTGCGACGCGAGCCGGTGAAGGTTCCGCACTGGGTGCGCGGCGCTGAGTCACTGACACTGGTGTCACCGCGACGTCAGTTGTTGCCGATGCTGAGTCTTGGCGGAAGCATTGCGACACCGCCTGCGGGTATTACGGCCGAGGTGTTTGTAGTGTCGAGCTTTGAAGAGCTGACACAGCGCGCGAGTGAAGCGAAGGGGAAAATCGTGTTGTATGACGCCGAGTGGCGCGACTACGGCTACAACGGCGCATTCCGTCGTCTTGGTGCGATTGCTGCCGCCAAGGCCGGCGCAGTGGCGTCACTGGCGCGCAGCGCGGGACCGTACGGCATGCGCACGCCGCACACCGGCAGCATGAGCTACGACTCGACCGTGAAGAAGATTCCGCACGCGAGTGTGACTGCCGAAGACGCGATGATGATTCGTCGCATGATCAATCACGGTGAGAAGGTGCGCGTGACGCTCAAGATGAGCGCGCGGATGTTGCCCGATGCGCAGAGCTTCAACGTGATGGGCGAGTTGCGCGGGCGTGAGAAGCCCGAGGAGATCGTCGTGATGGGTGGCCACATCGATTCATGGGATGTTGGCCAGGGCGCGATGGACGATGCCGGCGGCGTGGTGGTGGCGTGGGAAGCGATCCGGCTGCTTAAGAAACTCGGTCTCACACCGCGACGCACAATTCGCGTGGTGGGTTGGACGAACGAAGAGAACGGCCTGCGTGGTGGCAACGCGTATCGCGATGCGCACAAATCGGAAACGCATCAGCTGGCGATCGAGTCGGATGGCGGCGTGTTCTCGCCACTCGGCTTTGGATTCACGGGCTCGCCTGCAGCGCGCGCGCTTGTCGTAGCGATTGGCGGACTGTTGTCGCCGATTGGTGCGGGAAAGATCGAAGCGTCGGGTAGTGGTGCGGATATCGGCCCGATCATGGCGACGGGCGTGCCGGGGATGGGGCTTAACGTCGATGGCACGCGGTACTTCTGGTTCCATCATACCGATGCGGATACGCCGGACAAGCTGGACAGGGCGGAGGTGCAGCGGTGCGTAGCGGCGATGGCGGTGATGGCGTACATCGCGGCGGACCTGGAGCAAGGATTGCCGCGGTGAACATAGGGCTTTGAGCGGCGTTGAGGCTGGCTCTTTCGGCACGTGGTTGGTTTTTCACGCGACAGTTGCCTCGAAGACCCTTCGACGTTGCCCACACACAACCGTCGGCGGGGTCTTGAATGTCTGAACACCCCTCTGCCACCACTGACCTCGCAAACCTGGCGCGAAAAAAGCGTGTCGCCGGAGACGATCCCTGAAATTGGCCTTGAGCCCTTGCGCGACCGTTCCAACTCGAACGCCATGCTGTCAGCAGCCGGTCCGGTGAGCGAAACGCGGGAATCAACGCCATTCAATCGCAAGACGGAGCAGGCTTCGAGTCCGGGGTCGCCTAGTCATACTCGGGCTCTCGTAGATGTTGGTCTCAGTCGAAGCATATAAAACCGCCCGCCGGCGTTGCTGTCCGCGGAGTGCGTATTCCGGCGCAAATCGGCCACTGATTCCGGTTCAATCCGGCCACCCAGTCCGGGTGAATCGGCCAGGCATTCCGGGTGAATTCGGCCAGGCATTCCGGACGAACTCGGCCACCGATTCCGGAGGATTCCGGCCAGGGCAGTGTTTGTGTTGTGGAGTGAGTGATGTGGGATCCCCATCCGCGTGGCGCTGCCTCCATTCCGGGACTTCAACCGGAGTGACCGCGTGCCCCGTGACAGGATCCCGATGCGAACAAGTCGTGAGATACTCTGGCTGAGGCTGGACGCTGGACTGAGCGAGCGCCACACGGCGCGCAGCCTGGGCGTGCCGCGCACGACCGTGGCGGCGGTGAGTTTGGGCCTGCGTAGCACGAGGCCGGACTCAGGACCAGGTGCAGGACTATTTCGCGCGCTTTCGCGCGAGCGGGTTAGCGTGGCGGCTCGCGGCGACGCTTGATGACATGGCGCTCGAGCAGCGCGTGAAGAACGCCTACGTGATTGGGACCGACGCCACGGGGCTCAAGGTGTTGGACCCGACGAGTGCGGACAATATTGCGCGGGGCACCATCTGGTGTTATGTGGGGGATGACACGGACGTGGTGTACACGTACGCGCCGACGGGCGCTTGCTCGTGGACAACAACGGCACGGAGCGACAGCTCCGCGCCGTGGCCGTCGGTCGCAAGAACTATTTGTTCGCCGGATCGCACGAGGCCGCGCGGCGCGCCGCCGTGCTCTATTCGCTGATGCGCACCTGCGCGCAACACGGGGTGCCTCCGCTGCCGTATTTCACCGACGTGCTCCGCAAACTCCGCGAACACGTCCCGGTGACGGACCTCCTGCCCGATCGCTGGCGCGATCTGTTCGGCGCTG
>JANOKE010001003.1:0-2265 GCA_031419135.1 Gemmatimonadaceae bacterium | reverse complement strand
ATGGCCAGTGCGCTGGCGGCGTACAAACTCGGGCTGCTGTTGCAGGCCAATACCCTGTTCGAGCGAGCCCTCGCTCGCTTCTCCCCATCGGAACGCGCCGAACTCACCCACCTGGGGCGCATCACGCGCAAAGGTGATTCGGTGCGTATTGACGGATTGAATGCGGAAGAGCGGGCGCGCACCGACAGCGCATTCTGGGAAGCGGCCGACCCGATGCTCTCCACACCGGAAAACGAGGCGCGTCTGGAATTTCTCGCGCGCATGGCGTACGCCGACCTGCGCTTCACCGACTCCGACACGCGCCAGGTGGGATGGCGCACCGATCGCGGACTGATCATCGCCCGCTACGGCGAGCCGCCAGTCGTGGCCACGTTTGCCCCAACGTCCGACGCCGATGCCAGAGACGCCGTGGGTCGCGTGATCACCGTCTGGTATTATCCGCGCAACGAAATCGAATTCGTGTTCACGGGACCACCCGCAATGAATGTCGCCATTTTTGCCGGCAACCATCGCGGATTCGCCGAAGAGCAGCGCCAGGAAGCGCCGTTCCTGCTGGACAATCTGGCCATGGCGCTTGCCGTCGACACCGTGCCCCTGCAGATCGCGCGATTCCGCGGTGTCACGCCGGACAAGGGGCAGTTGATGATCGCTGCCAGCATCCCGACCGATCGACTGTACGCCGCAGCCGAAATCGATCGCGGGATGCTTGAAGCGTCGGTGCGCATCGGCCCGCTCGCGGCGCTCACGCTGGCGAGACTGGATACCATATCCGTCGCCCTGCCCACCTCACGTCGCCTCTCCCGCCTGTGGGTCGATACGCTCACCGCGGGTGCGAATATCCGGCTGCGCGTTGAAGTGCGCGACGCCGCACTCGTACACGCCATGGGGCGGGCCCAGGCCGATCTCACCATGTTGTCGGCCGACACCACCAAGCTGGCCATCAGCGACCTTGTATTTGCCAATCGACTGGCGTCTCCCGGCGCCAGCGTGGGCAAATGGAACACCATCGGGCTCGTGCCGCGCGGCGATTTGGTGCTCGCGCAGCGCGATACGTTTTCGGTGTACTGGGAAAATTACGGCCTGCGCCCCGACGCCGACGGACGCGTCAAGTATGAGGTGCGCATCATCGTGACGCTCGAACAGATTGAACGCCGTACCGATGGCGTGCGCCGCTTTTTCGGCGGACTCTCCGACGTATTCGGACTGAGCGCCGAGGGCGATGAAACGCTGGGATTGCGTTTCGAGCGCAATGAGGCCCTTGGCGCCCGCGATCGGGTGCCGGAACTCGTCACGTTGGGCCTCGGGAGTGCGCCCGCCGGTCGATACCATCTCGAACTGATCGTCACCGATCGTGCGAGCAAGCAGGTCACCCGCACGCAACGCCAGTTTCACATCCGAGGGTAAACAGTATGCGCGCTTCAGACATGCACGCCGGTCGACATCGCCGCGCACTTGTGCTCGCGGTTGGCGCCACACTCGCCGCTGGGGCGACTTTGCCGTTGTTGGCGCAGTCCACTGTGCCGCGTAACGGAGCCTTGGGCAGTGCGCCGTCGGGGAATATGCGCAAACCAATCAGTGGCACGTTGGCGCGCACCAGTGCCTTTGGCGCGCTCACCGGAACGGTGCTCGCGGTGGGGTACTACTTTCTCAGCGAGAAGGGCGCACGATCAAGCGGTTGCCAGCCACTCGACTGCGCGTTGCCGTTTCTCGCCGGCAGTGGCGCCATTGCCGGATTATTTATCGGACGGGAGCTGGATGCCCAACGCCGTGCCTTTGCGCCGCGCGCCGGCGAAGTTATTGACTTCAACCTGGGCGAAGCCAAAGTGCTCGCTCCGCCCACATTCATCGACGTGCGCGATTCGCTGATCGCCGTGGTCAGCGACAGCGGCGTGCAACTGCTCCTGGCCGCACCATCGCCCAGGGCCCTTCGGCGTCGCGCCAATGGACTGAGCGCCCTTCGACAGGTTGCCATCGTGCCATCACGCGGATCTCTCGTACTCGGCACCGGAACGGCGCTCTGGGAAGCCAGCCTGTTGGCTGGACCGGCCACTCGATTGGCCGATGGCCCCGTTGACGCACTGGCCGCCGCCGGCGACGTCGTGCTGAGCGCGAGTGGCAAGCGACTGCGCGCGCGCTTTGGCTCGGGAGCATCGGCGCGGAGTGACAGTCTCGAACTCGCGCAGCCGATATCGTCAGTAGCCTACGACTCCATCGCGCACGCGTGGTGGGTGGCCACGGACTCGCAAGTGGTACAGGTCACAACGG
>JANOKE010001002.1:0-4581 GCA_031419135.1 Gemmatimonadaceae bacterium | reverse complement strand
AAGTGCGGTGTGTGCCCCGTGCGCGGGGGGTGCAAGAGTGTGGATGCGTTTCGGTAATGGATCCGCTGGAGACTCATGGGCGGTACACCCACGTCGACGCGCGCGGTCCGGTGCCGTTCCCGTATCCGCCGGTGATCAGTGCTCCTCCGTTTCTCAACGACGCGACCGCGGAGAATTGACCGGCCATGCGTGCGTCGCCGTCTACGATCGTAAACGTGCGACTGATCGGATCGTACGTCTCCGCCTGCGGTGCGCCACCAGCAATGAGAACCGCGCCGTGCGGGAGCAGCACCGAACTGCCGTTGTGTTTGTAGCGCGGACGCTTCATGGTCGGACCCGCCGTAAACGTTCCCGACATGGGCTCGAACAACTCGGTCGTGTCGTAGACCCCGTCGCTGTCGCGCTCATCGGCGCCACCGGTGATCAACACACGACCATCGAGAAGCAAAACCGCGTCGTGTTTGTGTCGGCGTACGCGCATGTCTCCGACACGACGAAACGAACCACTCACGGGGTCGTACGTTTCCGCCGACGCATACAGCGTGATGGCGGCGCGCCGATCCCGGTGTCCGCCCGCAATCAGGACGCGACCATCCTGAAGCCGCACCGCGATGTGACTCTCGCGGGCCACCGTCATGTTGCTGGTCGGCGAAAATCGTCCGGTAGCCGGATCATACAACTCGGCAGTCGCGAGAAAGCTCCACCCCGGCCCTACCCCACCGGCAATGAGCACCTTGCCGTCGCCGAGCAGGACGGCAACGTGCCCCGCCCGAGCGGCCAGGAGCGATCCGGTTGGCGTGAATGTATCGGTCGTCGGGTCAAACAGTTCGGCCGCGGCCGTGGTTGTTGACCCGCGGTCATAGCCACCGACGATTAATACCTTACCGTTCGGAAGCACCGTCGCGGTGTGGCTGTGCCGCACGGTGACCATGCGAGGCAGCGGCGAAAAGCATCCTGTTCCGGATTCGAAAACTTCAGCACTTTGTGCCGCGCTTCCTTCACTGGTGAATCCACCCGCCACCAACACCCGGCCATCAGGTAGCAGAGTGGCGGTGTGTGCCATCCGGGCAGCGCTCATGGGCGCCGCCGCATAGAGAAGACGGGAGAAGGGAGAGGGGAGACGGGAGACGTCCGTGCACGCAAGTGCGGAGACAAGCAATAGATGAGCGATCGGCATGGAGTAAACCCGTTTTGGGAGAAGCGTCACAAGCGCGAAGTCGTGCACCTCTTTGATGCCTGCCGCGTGTGAGATGCTTATGCGGGAATACAACTGTTCCGACGGCGTAGCTGTCGACACCCACTTCCAAGCGCCGTTAGGCTTATCCCGGTCGGGAGCGCCCTCGCTATTGAAACTCAATGAGGCCCATATTCAGCCCATGGCCGAAAGCTACGCGCGACTGGCAACCGCATTCGCCAACCGGTACCGCATCGACCGCGAGCTTGGCGCGGGTGGAATGGCGACGGTCTACCTCGCTGAGGACCTCAAGCATCATCGACAGGTCGCCGTAAAGGTCTTCAGACCTGAACTCGCTGCCACAATCGGCTCCGATCGGTTCACGCGCGAGATCGAAGTCGCCGCCCGGCTCCAGCACCCACACATCCTTTCGCTGCACGATTCGGGCGAAATTGGCGGGTTCCTCTATTACGTGATGCCGTATGTGGAAGGGGTCTCACTGCGAGAGCGGCTGACGCGGCAAGGCGAGCTACCCATTGCTGATGCTGTGCGGATCCTCACCGAGATCGTTGAGGCGCTTGCGTACGCCCACCGCCAAGGCGTGGTACATCGGGACCTCAAGCCCGACAACATCATGCTGTCCGGACGGCATCCGATGGTGATGGACTTCGGCATCGCCAAGGCCGTGAGCGCGTCCACAGGTTCGCTTGGGGCGACCACCGCCGGTGTCGCGCTTGGCACCCCCGCGTACATGGCGCCAGAGCAAGCCGTTGCGGACCCGCAGCTCGATCACCGTGTGGACATCTACGCCTTCGGCGTGATCGGATACGAACTGCTCACGGGCCAGTCGCCGTTCACGGGTCGCTCGGCGCAACAGGTCCTCGCGGCGCAAGTGACGGAAACGCCCACGCCGATCTCGGTACGACGCTCTACCGTGCCAGCGGCACTTGAGTCGATCCTGATGCGCTGCCTGCAGAAGCGACCTGCGGACCGGCCGCAGACTGCAGAAGACGTCCTACACGTGCTTGAGGCGATCTCAACGCCGGGTGGGGGACTGACGCCGACGGGCGCGCGACCGGTGACAGGGCCAGCGCGTCCGCGCTCACCCCGTCGCCGGAGTCTCTTGGTGGGAGCCGTCGTCGCGCTCGCTGCGACGCTTGGGCTGCTCACGCCGTTCGGAGGATCGCGACTGAGTCTTGCGAAGAGGCTCAGCACGGGCCTTGGCGCGTGGTCTTCGAACGGTGGCTCGGCCTTCGCGGGGCTCGCTCCGCAAAGGATCGCCGTGCTCTATTTCAAGCCGTTCGTGGACGAACTGCGGTTGGCCGCGATCGCGGACGGACTGACCGAGGGACTCATCGACAGCCTTGGCCGTGTTCCGCAGTTAAATGTTGTCTCGGCCGGGGGTGTCGCGCCTTACCGAGGACTCGACCTCCAACCGGACAGCGTCGCCCGGACACTGCAGGTGGCCGCCGCGATCGCGGGCACCATCAGGAAGAAGGTGCTGATCGTTGAGGGCGACGCGCAGGATGTCTTCGAGATCGTGATGTGGTTGGTTGACGCGAACAGTCGCGCCACATCGGATCCAGATACGTTGGTGGCCACCGCCGCGGATATAGTCAGTCTGCAGGGTGTACTCCCCAAGCACGCCGTTGCGCTTGTACTGGAGCGGCAGAACTGGAGGGGAGATTCGAACGCCGCGTGGCTCACCGTTCAAGAGGGTCGGCAACTTCAACTTCGGGCCGAAGCGAGCCAGTCGGCCGACGATACCGCGGCCGCGAGTCGGCTGTTCGGCCAAGCGGATTCGGCGTACGCTCGCGCCGAGGCGATGGATGGCCGATGGTCGGAACCGATCGTGCGTCGGGCTGCACTGGCGTACCGTCGCTCGCGTCTCGCGGGCCGGAACCCCGCGCTCATCAGGCCGTGGCTGTTCACCGGCATCGCGCATGCCGACCGCGCGCTCACTCTCGATCCCGACGATACGGACGCCCTCGAGACGCGCGGCACCATGCGCTACTGGGGCGTGCTCTCGGGCACGGTCGCCGGCGCGTTGTCCGACCGCTGGCAGCAGATGTCACAGCGGGATCTCGAGCGGGCCACAGAGCTGAATCCCGCGCAGGCTGGCGCCTGGGCGGCGTTGTCGTTCGCATACAACCAGTTACCCGGAAAGGGACGCTCGGATGTCATCATGGCTGCGAAGAACGCGCTAGCCGCCGATGAGTTCGCTCCGGGCGCTATCCTGATTCGCAATCGATTGGCCAACGCGGCGTATGACGACGAGCAGTTCGACGCGGCGGACGAGTTCTGCACCGAGCTGGAGGTCAGGAATCCTGGGAAGGTGCAGAGCATCAGGTGCCGTCTTTTACTGCAGTCGATCCCGGATCTGCCGCAGTACGACATCCCGCGCGCCTGGCGGCTCGTCGACTCCCTCGTCACTGCGAGCGCTCCCCGCGACAGCACGCTCACGCGCCTGACAGGGAACATGTTCGTGGCGGCGACGATCGCGCGCGCCGCCGCGAAAACGCCTGCGCTCAAGGACAGCGCTCGGGCGGTGGCACACCGGGCCGAAGGGAGTGCAACGATGATCGACGTGTCGCGGGAGCTCATGCTCTTCGGCGCGATGGTCGCGAACGTCTTGGGTGACCGCGATGACGTCGTCCGGCGGATAGGCATGTACATCGCCGTGAGCCCGGAGTCGCGAGCGGCCTCCTTCCGCTCAGATGCGGGATGGTGGTTCCGGTCCATGGTGCAGACGCCGGCGTGGAAGCGGCTGGTGGGGGCGAAGTAGCGGGGGGGGTGAACAACGGATCCCTCGGCGTCCCCTGTCGACTCCACTTGACACGATATATCTAAAGCACTATCGTACGATATATCGTTAGCACTATCGCACGATATATCGTCCAAATTTCTGAGGAGGGAATCATGTGGCATGAGCAATTCAGGAGCTGCGAAGCACGCGCGCGTCGCGGGTGGACCGGATTCGACGCCGATTTCAACGCGTTTTTCGGCGGCCATGGGCCAAAGCGACGCGGACCGTTCGGTGGCGGACGAATGTTCGAGCAGGGCGACCTCAAGCTGGTGATTCTTCGCCTGCTCGATGAGAAGCCGCGTCACGGCTACGACATCATCAAGGAGTTGGAGGATCGCTCGGGTGGACGGTACACGCCCAGTGCAGGCGCGATCTATCCCACGTTGACCATGCTGGAAGACCTGGGATTCGCCGTCGCCACGCCGGAAGAGGGTGGCAAGAAGGTGTACGTCATTACCGAGACCGGTCGCGCACATCTGGCCGACAATCGTCCGATGGTGGACGAGCTGTTCGATCGCGTGAACCATATCGGCGACGCGGTTTTCGGCGACGGCGTTCGTCCGGCCCGTGATGCGATGATCGGGCTGGCCAAGGAGTTCGG
>JANOKE010001001.1:0-3573 GCA_031419135.1 Gemmatimonadaceae bacterium | reverse complement strand
CGACCACCAGTTCGATGTGGGCGGATGCAAGATTGGGAACGCCCTGTACAAAGTGAATCACTTCGCCCGTGTGGGGTGCAACGCCGTCCTGCGCCACCAATTCCGCCCGCCCAGGGCTCACGCCGTCCTTCCCGTTCCAGCGCGCCATGATGTTGTTCGCCGCATTCTGCATGAACAACTTCTGCGCGCCGGGGTTGCCGCTGTGGGCGGAAGTAGCGTTGAAAGTGAACTTGTATCGGGTCAACTGCATGTTGAGGAAGAACTCGTCCGATCCAATGCGATCGGCGCACCGTACGAGGACCATGTCGAACCGTCCATAGCGCAACACATTCGATCCCGTTTTGGTGAACGCCTGGTAAAAGGCGTGCTGCTTCTGGCCGAAATACGGCTGGATCTGGAAGTACTTTTTCGATATGGCTCCCGGCCAGCCCAAGCTCGCGTTCGCTGCCGACGTTCCCTTGGCCAGCGTGTCATACCAGCGGACGGCGGCACGAGCCCCCTTCACGTCACGCGTGGTGCGCTTATCGAAGATATCCCAGGCACTGCCGCGGCCGGCGGCCAGACGAATCCAGTTCGGGTAGTCGGTGACGTAGTTGTTGTCCGGTCCCTCGGCCATCACGGTGCTGTAGTACGGCTCCTGATTCCCCGTGTCCGGCTTGTACACGCCTTCATCGGTCACGTCAGCCGCAGTTTGATCGTACGCGACCTTGAATCGATGGTAGAAATAGGCGAAGCGGTCGGTGTTGGCCAGCTTCACCGGCTTCGCCTTGGCGTCGCTCAGGATGACATCGTCGAGCGAGAATACGAGCGGTGTCGTCTTCACCCAGCTTTTCTGAATATCGGCGTCGGTCCAGCTCTCATAAAACTTGCCGGGCAGCTTGCCCGCACCGTCGCTGTAGCGGGCGTAGTATTTGGCCGACTGCCAAACCCCCGGAAGGTCATAGAGTTTCAGGCGGTCGGCACCGGCCTTGAGCTGCGGATCGCTGTCTTTCACCGCCTGGACTTTTCGGGTGTCCTTGTCGGTAGCCACGACGTACGAACGCTCCGGCAACTCCAGGTGCAGCAGCGACTTGGCATCCGGCATTTCCTTCTTCGCGCCCTTGTCATCTTTCTGCCGTATCCACGGCAGGCAATGCACGCTCTTGTCAATGTCTTTGGGCTCCAACGTCCAATGCGCGCCGCCTTCGCGCGTCTTCTCCTTGCCCTTCACGCTGAAGCCTTCCAGAAACACTGACGGCGTATTGACGCGCTTGTGCCCGTGATCAGCGTGCCCGTAGTAGCGGTCAAAGTATTCGAGCCGGACAAACTGCCACTGGGGTTCGAGTGTCAGCTCCACTGGCGTCGTTTTTTCGCCGATGCGGTGCACCCAATTCGTGGTTGGCGCATCAAAGAGATAGATCTTGCCTTCGTCCTCTTTGTAGGCATCGGTACCGTCTACGTAGGCCGGTTTGGCGGAGAATTTCCATGGTGCCTCAATCAGCTCCCACCGCTTGGGCGGACTGAAGAATTTTGCGTCGGCTTTTTCGAGGGCACCGCGATCCTTCCATGCCTTGAGCTCTGTCTTGAGCGTTGATCCGTCGCCATTCGAAATGAGCTTCTTGTCGTCGCCGAATTTGAGGGTGATCCAGTCGTACTTGCGGTTCACCTCGAAGTCCACTTTTCCATCGTCGTCCAGCTTGCCGTGTGCCACCTTCTTCTTGCCGTTGTACGCGCTGACCGGAAAGTCCTTCGGGAAGGTGAGCAACCGGCTTTCCGGATCCTTGATCTTGATCTGCAGAAAAACTTTCAGCGGATGCCGGATGTAGAGGTCGACGTGCACCGCTTTCTTGCCCATCTGGCCGTCTTTAACGCTGACCTTCGTGCGATCGCGATCCAATGCGCTCTTGGACGTCTTGCCGGCGGCCAACTGCCATTCGGCTTCGCTGGCGATCTTGGGTGTGGTGTTCGTGGCACCATACGTCGCGCCGCCGCTGCCCTTGAAGTGGGCGTCGGGCGAGTCCTTGGCTACCATCTTGATCGTTTGCGTATGCGCAATCCCGCCAATGGCCCCCTTTGCATCCAGCGTGGCCAATTGCACGTCGAAATCCTTCTTCGGCCAAAAGCGTTCCTGGCTGTGCACCTTCACGAACACTTCCCACTTGCAAGGGGCCACACCGGCAGCCGCGCCACCGCCACCGGCCGCTCCCGGTGGAAGAGGAGGAGGCGCGCCGACAGCTCCGCCGCCACCCATCAGCGGATTTCCTCGTCGTCGGCGTCGGTGTCAACTTCGATGTCGGGTGGTAACTCGCCCGCATCCTCAGACTCGGGTTCACCGGGGGGCAGCTCCTCATCTATGAGCATCACGTCCTGGTCGGCGCCGTCTTCTTCGGATTCTGCCGGTTCATCGTCCTCGATGTCTGGCGCGGGCTCCAGATCGTTCAGCTCGCCAAATTCCGCCAGCATCATCTGCCAGAGCAGATCGACCTTGGTGTGCGCTCCATAGGTGGGCGACTGGAGAATGTCGGCTGCCCAGGGAAATCGCCGATCCTCAACGAAGGTCGCGCCCAAGGTGAGGGCAATGGACACATAGCGCAGCAGGTCAAACTCCGTTTCGATGTCGTGTGCGCGGGCGTTGGACAGTGCATGCTCAACGCTGGCACGTAGATCGGGATAGGTGGGCCAGTGCAATTGCGCGTATGCACACGCCCGGTCGACGAACGCACTCCAGCGTGAGCGCTCAATGACCGCCATCTGTTCAGCCCGTATGGCAAGCATCGTGCGGCTACCTCTGGTCCACCGCGAAGAGAACGCCGATCCATCGCATTGGCGAGAGGATACGGGGGAGATCCGTTGATCGCAAGTGAGCTAGTCGCGGTCGTCGGGCGTAAGTCGGCGACTCCGCTCGAGAACTCGCGAGTCGCCAAACTGGTGGGCGATAGCAGCGAACTCCGGCGTTGGCCCCCGCCACCGCAGCTCCTCCACGCCCACAAACAGTGGTGCATCGGTTCGCAACGTGGCCAGCCGCTTGAATAGCAGTGCGTTCGCCTGATTCGCGCCAAGCACGTCGGCCGCGAACGTTTCGATCGGGCCATAACGCATGAGCAGTCGCGCCGCCGTTTTCGCGCCGATACCGGCGATGCCCGGATACCCATCGGCTGCGTCACCTACCAAGGCCAAATAGTCGGGAATCAGCACCGGCGGTACGCCAAACTTCTCCTGCACACCCGCCGCCGTGCGCACGTTCCCGGTCTTGCGATCCGCTTGCACCACGCGGTCGCCACGCACACACTGCGAGAGATCCTTGTCGGGCGTCCAGATGCTCACCTGCTGTACGCGCTGGTCCATCGCCGCGAGATGCGCCGCCGAGGCGAGGGCGTCGTCGGCTTCCAGTTCCACCATGGGCCAGACGGCGACGCCCATGGCTGCGAGGGCGCGTTCCAGGGGACGGAGTTGGGCCCACAACGCAGGATCAATGCCCTCACCAGTCTTGTACCCCGGCCAGAGGTCATTGCGGAACGACTCGATCACGTGGTCCGTCGCCACCCCGATGTGCGTGGCGCCAGACTCGATCATCTGCAGCACGGTGTTGAGCAC
>JANOKE010001000.1:0-2650 GCA_031419135.1 Gemmatimonadaceae bacterium | reverse complement strand
CCGACCGCTACCGCGTGACCCGCGAACTCGGCGCCGGCGGCATGGCCACCGTATATCTCGCGCACGACATCAAGCATGAGCGCGATGTCGCCATCAAGGAGCTGCATCCCGACCTCGGTGCGGCGCTTGGCGGCGAACGGTTTTTAAGCGAGATCCGCACCACCGCCCGCCTGCAGCATCCGCACATCCTGCCGCTGCTCGACAGCGGTGAGGCGGACGGACTGCTGTACTACGTCATGCCGCTCGTGACGGGCGAAACGTTGCGCGCGCGATTGGAACGCGAGCGGCAGTTGCCCATCGCCGACGCGGTGCGTCGCGCGCGAAGTGGCCAGCGCGCTCGACTACGCGCACCGGCAAGGCGTGATTCATCGCGATATCAAGCCGGAGAATGTGCTGTTGCACGATGGCTCCGCGTTGGTCGCCGACTTCGGCATCGCCCTCGCCGTGCAAAGTGCCGGCGGCGCACGCATGACACAAACCGGCTTGAGCCTCGGCACACCGCAGTACATGAGCCCCGAGCAGGCGATGGGCGAACGTACCATCGACGCGCGCAGCGACATCTACGCGCTCGGTGCCATGACCTACGAAATGCTCGCCGGCGACGCGCCGTTTACCGGCAGCAGTGTGCAGGCCATCGTCGCGAAAGTCATCAGCAGTGAACCCGAACGTTTGTCGGTGGTGCGCAAAACGGTGCCGCCGCACATCGAAGCCGCGGTGCTCACCGCGCTCGCCAAGCTGCCCGCCGATCGGTATGCGAGTGCCGCCGAGTTTGCGACGGCGTTGTCGACGAACAGCGGGGCGACGTACGCCGCCGCAAGCACGGCCGCTGCATCACCCGCGCCGCGCCGCCGCCCGTGGCTGGTCGCGGTCGCGTTGCTCGGCCCACTGGCCGGCGCCCTCGCGGGATGGGTGCTGCGCGCACCCTCGACGAACACGACCGCCGGCCCAACGTTCACCGCGCTGGTGCCGCGCCCCAATGAGCGCTGGCACGGTGACGGCGCGACCTACGCCGTGTCGCCGAACGGTCGGCTGGTGGCGCTGGTGGCCACACGCAGCGCCTGGGGCGGCATCACCATCCGCTCGCTCGATTCGCTCGGCGTGCGCGAACTCCCGAACACCGACGGCGCCACCACGCTGTTCTTCTCGCGTGACAATCGGTCGTTGGGGTTCTCGCTGGACGGAGAGCTGCGCGTGATCGATCTCACCAGTGGGTCGGTGCGCACGCTCTGTCCGGCTCCGCGTATGCGGGGCGCCGATTGGGGCGCGGATGACGTGATCCTGTACACGCCATACGACGGGCAGCGCCTCTTTCGCACGTCCGTCGCGAAAAATGAATGCGTTGCCACGACCGTTCACGTGCCAGCCGAGCGGTATCTGGGCATGCGGCCTCGCTTTCTCGCCGATGGGCGCCATTTTGTCCTGAGCACTGGTCGGCAAAGCTATCTGGGTGAGGTCGGCCAGGATTCGCTGCGATTCCTGACCGAGCACAGTCGCGGCGCCGCGGTGGTGGCGGCCGGCGAATGGTTGCTCTTCGACGTGAGCAATGCCGTGGGCGTGTTCGCGCAACGGATCGACGCGAACGCCGGCACGTTGACTGGCGAACGGGTCCGACTGATCGACAGCACGCGCTATCTGGGTGCCAATGCCGCGATCGCGGCATCGCTATCCGGCACCGTGGTCGCACTCCTGCCCGCTGCACAGGGGAGCGACTCGGCCGTGAACATCGCGCGGGTCAGCATGGATGGCCGCATCCTGGAGCGACTGCCGGCAGCGGACCATGGACTTCTCGTGCCTGCGCTCTCGCCAAACGGACGAATGCTGGCGACCGGAGGAACTGAGATCGGTCGCTACGACATCACCCGCCGCTCCTGGAATCGTCTGCTCCCGTTCACAGCGGGAACGATCGCGGGCAACGCGCGCATGTTCTGGGTGGGTGATAGCGTCATCGCCTTCAATCAGCGTGGTGGGGCCGACAGCGTGTTCCAACTCAACACCAATACTGGCGCCCAAACAGTGCTCTTTGGCTATCCAGCGGGTCGTGAGTTCGGCCTCAGCAGCCGGTCGCGTGACGGCCGCTACTGGTTGTACGCGTTGTCGCCCGACAGCAGCGCGCGATTCGCCGAGGCGTGGGTGTTCGATGCGACGGACGGCAGCAAGCGCAAGCTGTTCGACGAAGGCGCCTCGGTGGGCGACCCGCAGTTGTCTCCAGACGGCCGACTCGTCACGTACACGGTGCAAAGCGGGGCGCGACGCGGGCTGTTCGTCCGCCCGTTCGGCAGTGCGGGTGTGCCCATCGCCGTGGTGGAAGGCTATGTGTTCTTTCATGTGTGGAGCGACGACGGGCGTTCGATTTACTTCGTGCGCGCCAACCGCACCATCGAAGTGGTCGACGTGAACGCCAGCGGTGAAGCGGTGGGCCCGCCGCGCGTCGTGGTGCCCACGTCGACCCTCGAGGGCATAAGCGACGTCTATCGCAGCGTGCGATTCACACTCATCCCTGGTACCCGTGAGCTGTACGTGAGTCTGAACGGCCAGCGGGCTCGCTCGCTGATGGTGCTGCAGAACTTCGCGGCGTTTGCGGCGCGCGGGCGATGACAGATCGCGACATCCGCGCTAGACTTCGCGCATGATCACCAGGCGGCTCTCGAGC
>JANOKE010000999.1:0-1305 GCA_031419135.1 Gemmatimonadaceae bacterium | reverse complement strand
TTTCTAGGCCGCCCTGCTCCGCGACAGATGCGCTTCCACTTCGTCGCGCGCCTCGAGTAGGCGCCCAAGCTCCTCGCTCACCGCGCGTGCGTCGGCAAGATCGGTGGTCAGGTTCTCAAGTGTTCCAGCTCCCGCCGTCAGTCGCAGCAAGTCAAGCCGGATCGTCTCGAGCGCAGTCACGGCATCGGCAAGACGGTCCTTGGCCGCGTCACGCGCCACGCTCAACTCGCGGTCCAGCGAGTCGCGACGTTGCAGTAGCGCGTCCTTCTCCGCAAACGGGTGGGATGTGCTGTGCACGGGAGCGCTGGTCTGGGTGACCACATCGTTCAACTGCTCCACACGCTGCCGCATCTTCATTGCGTCCGCCTGAAGGCGCTTCACGACAGACGGCAGCTCCGACAGGGTCAGACGCGTTGCTTTCGGCAGCGCATCGAACAGCGAATCGACCGCCATGCCGAGGGCCAACGCGGTGGGACGGTCCGTCCCCAACGACGCCAGTGACGAGCGATCAAGACCGACACCCGCCAGTCCAAACGCCCAGCGGCCGACGCGACTCTGCAATAGTGCGCCCGTCAGCCGTCGACTCAGCCCCGTCCGTCCATCGTATTGCCACAGGCTCACCACGCCGCCAATGAACGCGGACATCAGACCCACCGATCCGAGGGCAAACCCGGCGTTGCTCGACGAAAATCCGCCAACGGCAATTGATACAACAATGACCGCCCATCCCAATGGAACGGCAACCCGCGAAGCGCGTTCGATTGAACCTGGAGTGCGTGCATGCTCCAGCAGACCATCGATTTCGTCAGAAGGGATCTCTCGCTTCCACACGCCCACAAGGTCTTCGCTGGTGTAGCCAGACTTGAGGAATTTTCGGATCTGCGAGAACATGCCCACGACCGGAATCGGCGCTATCACCAGCGCGATTGCCGCAATGGCAAGCCAGACGTCGCGTGCGAGCGCTGCGGGTGTCATCGCGTCAAAGCCGGCAAGCACCACGAAGAACAGGTGGAAGTAACTGATCCAGACAATATTTTGCGTCAGTTCACTGGAGTTCTTGATGAAGATCCGGATGGCGGGCGGCACGTCGCGTCGCGAGCCGAGCGCGACGTTTACCGCATCCGCCAGATCCTCTGCATTGGCAAAGCGCAGCGCCGGATTCTTGGCCAGACAGCGATCGATGGCGTTCGCCATGCGCGCCGAGATACCCGGCACAAGCTCGGCGATCGGACGCGACGCCTGCGTGATCTGCTTCGCCAACACCTCGCCGGCCGTCGCGCCCTCGAATGGCAATCGGCCAGAGAG
>JANOKE010000998.1:0-1141 GCA_031419135.1 Gemmatimonadaceae bacterium | reverse complement strand
GCTTGCCGAGCCGTGCGAGAATCGCCGCCGCCTCAGGGAGCCCGCGGTTGAAGATGTGCGCGGCAGATCCGGCGGGAGATCCGCTCCACGCCAGAAACGCGGCGACTGCGCGTTCCCATTGGTGCTCGGCCGCCAGGATCGCCCCAACCGCTTGAGCCGAGTCCGCGCGAAAACCGAGATCATCAGCGCCTGCACGCGTACGCCATTCGTCAAGCAGTTCATGCGCCTCGCGCACTCGGCCCACGTCCGCGAGCAGCGCGATCATCGCCGGGTAGCGATCCAAGTCCCGCTCATGTGCCTTCGCAGTCACGAATCCCCCGAAAACAGCGCGAGCCCGCGCGGTGTCTCCCGTCATTCGGAACTCCGCCATCGCGAGCGTCGCATTCCGCCCCGACGCACCTTCGGGCACAGGACACCGCTGCCATGCGCGGATGCGGCCACGATAGAGATCGATCAAACAAAGCTGCATGCTCGCGTTCGACGATTGCAGCTTCGTCTCGGGTGCGTGCACAAACGCCTCCACGGCATCGACGTCGCGACGACCCCAGCGGATCGCGAGCGGGATGTGGTAGCGGTACGGATTCTCCGGCAGGTTCGTGGCGATCGACGCCGCGGTGGAGTCCGCCGCCGCGAAGTGGTGCAGCCCCACCTGCGCCTCGGCAAGATTCCAGTACCCGATCGGTCGCTTCGGCTCGAGCGCGATGGCGCGACGTCCCATGTCCTCCGCCTCGCGAAGACGTCCCATGCCGAGCAGCAGGTTCGCGTAGTTCGTGTAGTCGCGTCCCATCTCGGTAAGCCGCTGCCACGCGGCTTCCGCCTCGACGTAGTTCCCGCGCGACCCGTGATAGGTGGCCTCGATGCGCAGGCGCTCGAAGTCGCCGAGACGCGCGCGCAGCGCATATGCGCGGTCCGCGGCCTCCGTCGCGAGATGCACCTGTCCCATGTTCGTGTACGTCACGAACAGTCCCTGCCACGCCGAGGCAAAGTTGCTGTCGTTCGCGATGGCCTCCTTCGCAAGCGCGACCGCGCGCGGACGTGCGCTCTCGCGCTCCGCGCGCTGCGACGCCGAATACGCGCGAAGGGCCGAAAGTGACGAGGTGGTCACTTGCGCGAGTTGCGGCGCCGACATCACCGAGCGCAG
>JANOKE010000997.1:0-1800 GCA_031419135.1 Gemmatimonadaceae bacterium | reverse complement strand
CGCTAGGCTACGACTTGCGTATTGAAGAGGCGCTGTGGTTCACGACTGGGGTTGTTGCGACCGCGATCCACACCGAAACCTGCACGTCACGCGGAGCGATAACAACGCTTTCGTCGTCTCGATTCGATGGCAAACCGTCGTTCTTTGGATCTCCGCTACGACCCCGATTCGACACAGCGCATGATCTAGGCAGGATGTTTCTTGGCTACCTAGAGTATGTCAAAGACACTCCGCCGCCGCTCTTTCACGACACGTCGGGCGACCTTCGTATGGTGCACGCTGCGGCCAAGTCCACTATCGAACAAGCGGCGCTGTCTGTCGCTGTGGCTGTCGAAGCGCTTGTGCGCCGAGAATTCGGGATGCTCGGCTCAGCAACGAACGATCACATCGTGGAAGTAGGCCGTGCCCGTGCAATACTCGAGTCGCTTGTGCTGAGCGAGTCTGTGCGCAACCGCGTGAATGGTTGCCTTGCGTCGATAGAACGCAGCAGTCCTCGTTCCGCACTTCGTGAGCTAGCGCGCGGTGGTCCATTGGCAAGAACGCATGTGGAAGCCTGGGAGTCGATACGTCACACCTTCGCTCACGGACTTGCTCAACCGGTTTCACGCAAGCGGGAGCTATTCGGCCTCACCCAGATCGTCTTTCAGGCGCTTGTGCTGCTCATACTTCATCGCATCGGATACCACGGACGAATCACCGACCGTTCCTCGAGTGGCTGGCCATACTTACAAGTGCCGATAGGCTAAGGGCCTGTGATTAAATAACTGACTCATTTCTTTCTGACCCGCGGCTGCAACGTGTAGTTCCAGTCACCGTGAAACGCGTGCGGCGTCAGCTGTAATTGGGCCATCTGGTCGTCGGTGATCTTGACGGCGTTCGGATACTGGCCGTCGTCGATCTCGGAGCGAACGCGGAGCCCCGCGTCGGTCGTGGTCTCGCCGATGAGCGAGACGATGGTCGCGAGATCCACGAGGGGCCTGCCCCGCCAGTTCATCGCGATGTGCGAGAACAGGCGGTGTTCGATCTTGTTCCACTTGCTCGTGCCGGGGGGAAAATGACACACCGTAATGGCGAGCCCCGTGCGGTTGGCGAATTGTTGGAGTTCCCATTTCCACAACCGGACGCGCGATCCATTGCTGCCGCCCGCATCGGCGGTAATCAAGAGTGCCGTGGTGTCGGGGTACGCGCGTCGCCCCATCACCTTCCACCACCGGCGAATGGTGTGTACGGCGAAACTCGCCGTATCATGATCGATGCCGACACTGACCCAGCCTTCATTGCGCGTGAGGTCGTAGACGCCGTACGGGACCGCCTTGCCGTTCGCGGGAATGAGGAAATCGTGCACCCGCACCGGTTCCGGATCGTCTTTCGGTCGCCATTCGCGTCCGGGGTTCTTGAAATCCCCAATGAGTTCCTTCTTCTTCGTGTCCACCGAAATCGCGGGACGATGCTGCCGCTGAAAGCGTTTGACTTGCGCGTTGAGATACTGGAACTGCGCATCGCGATCCGGATGGTGCGGCCCTTCGCGGGTTGTGCGATTCGCCTGCAGGCGGTAGTCGGCGGCATGCAGGAGCTGCGCCACCACCCGGTAACTGACCGTGTGGCCCATGGCCTGCAGTTCGGTGGCCAGTCGGCGCACACTCTTCGAGGTCCAGCGCAACGGCGAGTCCGGATCGCCCGACGCGGTCGGTTCCACTAACGCGTCGAGATCGGACGCCAAGGCGTGGTCGAGATCCACCGTGCGCTTGCGTCCACCGCCGGCACGACGCGCCCGGTCGGGCGACAACGTGACCTTCGTCG
>JANOKE010000996.1:0-9190 GCA_031419135.1 Gemmatimonadaceae bacterium | reverse complement strand
CACCAGCGAGCCATGGGAGCACCTCGCGCTCAGCGTGTTTCGCGCCGTCGAAACCCGCACCGACCTGGTGCGCGCGGTAAACACCGGCGTGTCGGCCTTCGTAGACGCGGCCGGTCGCGTCACTTCGAAAACGTATTCCGTCAATCCTGTCACCAATCCCATCGGCGCCGATCGCCTCCGCGGCAGTGTCGCTATGCTGCACGGCGGGCACACAGTGTTCACCGCCATTGGCAACCTGTTCGCGTATCTCTGTGCAGCCCTGACGCTGTTCGGTTTGCTGGTGAGACAACGCTCGGCGTCAACGATGCCGACGATTACACCGTGATCACCTGACCGCGGTGCTCCTCGTACTCCGCTTCGCACAGGTCGGGTGCAGGAGCCGCCGCCAGTAACTCGGCCCGACGCCGATCCATGTGACGATCGATCTCCGCCATCCGCCGTTCCCGGTCTACCAATCGTTCCCGGTGTCGGCGCAGAAAGTAGGCGATCGTTTCCACCCGCAACCGAATCGCGCCGGTCGGTTTGTTCTCATCGATATCCTTGAAGCAGAAGTACAGAGTACCCGATCGTTCCACGATCTCCTCAACAACCGAGTAAATCGGGGCATCGTGGCCACACTTGAAACTGGAGAGTTCCAGCGCCACCAGGTTGGGGTGACGTGCCGCATACTTCGCCGCCCACACTTTGCGATTGGTGTTTTCGCTGTACGAGTTCTTCCACGCATCTTCGATGGACAGCGCACTGCGCATTGCGCCGGTGCGTACCTCATCGCCGAAGAGCCGCTCAAGGATATCCGGGTCTAACGGAGCACCAGCGGGCCGAAGCGCCCGAGGACTGGGTCGACGTTCCAGACGAACGGAGTGGACATCACACTGCGCAGTGAGAGAGCGTAACGGTGGCGCGTCGGGCCGGTGAAGGTCTACGAACGAACACCGCCGAATGGCGCGCCCGCATGGGCGCACCATTCGGCGGTGTTCGTGTTCCAGCCGGACTGCCCTTACGGGCCGAACGTGATTCTCAAGCGATAGGCGCCCAATTGAGCAGGATTGCTGGCGTTCGTGAATGCGCGTGCGCGGATTTCGATGAAATTTCCAACAGGATCCACGCAGTTGTTGAACGTAATTTGCGATTCGACACTGGTTCCGGAAATGTCATCATTCTCGGTAAACATTGCCGTGCCATCGCCCCGCCACGCTTCGAGATACGGATCGTCCATCAGTGGCGCCGGCGTACCGGCGAGAGGAAATAGCATGTCGATGGTGCACGAACGCCCAGGAGCCAGAATGGCGAAGCTGTCGAACCGATTTGATCCCGTACTCGGCAGGCAACTCTCCGTTGTCAGTCGCTGTGTGGTGGTGACGGTAGCGAAGATCACCACCGTTCGACAGGCTGCAACATCTTCCGGCACCACCGTGGCGGTTGCCGAGTAGTTGCCAAAAACCCCGGTTCGGGAGATTACACCGAGAAAGGAAACGCCGGGCGGCAACAGGAATGTGCCTTGTGCGGCGGTGGTCCCGCTGAAGATCAGCGGACTGACCGGATTGGTGCTGGAGTGAGCCACCACGCCCAACGAGGTGAAGCCCGAGGCCAGCGCGTCGAGGCGAACCACCGTTGCTGGCGCCGTTGGCGACACCCGGAAGTAATCCGCGACACCGGGACCACCCTGGAAAAGACAGTCGGTGGACGTAATGCTGCCCGTCGCCGCGAAGTCCAGCGTGCGGTCAATAATGCTGCACGGCGCCGCGAGCACCGTGATCAGAATTGTCGAGACTCTGGTGGTGGTCGCGAGGCCCGTCCCGCTACCCACCCCCGTTACCGTCACCGTCGTTGTGCCCGGCGCAACCGTGGTGATCGTGCCATCGTTTGCAACCTGTGCGGTTGCCGGCGTGCCCGATACATACGTGAACACAACGACCGCCCCTGGGGCCGGATTGGCGTTAGGAACAATTTTCGTGGTGTTGCCCATCAGGACGATGGCACCATTCGTTGTGGTCAACGTCAGGTTGCCAATGGCTGGTGGCAACGCAGCAACATTGATCGTCACAACGGCGGTTTGCACCGTGGTGGCGAAGCCCGCGCCAGAACCGGTCGAGGTTACCGTCACGACCGCTTGGCCCGGTGCAATTCCCGAAACGACTCCAGCACCATCAACCTGAGCTGTGGAAGGCAAAGAGGACACGAACGAATTCGCCACCACGACGGCGGGCGACGCTTTCGTTGGATTCGGCACTAACGTCACCGTGGAACCCACATTGAGGCTGGCAGGGTTCGGGGCAACCGTCAGCGTCCCCGTAAGCGCCGGCTGCGGCGCGCTCACCGTCACCGACACCGTGGCCGTCCTGAAGTTGCTGGTACAGCACGTCCCTGAACCGTTGGCCGTGACCGTGATCGTTGCCGCGCCCGCCGAGACTGCCGTAACCACTCCACTCGCCGTTACCGAGGCAATGCCTGAGGCGCTGGACGAGTAGTCGAAGGCAACCGATGCGCTGGCATCTCCCTTCGTGGCCGTCGGCGAAATCGTCGCTGTGTTACCGATAGTCAACGTGGAATTCGAGATCGTCGCAGTGAGGCCGGTCAGGGCGTCTGGCTTGCGTTCAACGATTGGATCACCACCTGGGCCACAGCCAGCCACCATCAGTCCCGCCAATCCCACCATCCCGACCATCGACATTACCCGCTTTGTTCGCAATCGCATCGTCGTTCTCCTGAAAGGGATCCCACCCAAAACCGTCAGGGGTTGCCTGACAAAACCTATTTATGGTGCGTAGGGGTTGGTAAGAGGAATCAAAGAAGTGGCAGCACACGGTCAGTTCGGTTTGCACCGTCGAATACGTTCGGATGCCATCCAGCTCGCGACCAACCAATCTGCGGACATCATCTCGCTTCCATCCGGTAGCGTGCCACCCGTTCCTCCCCGAGCTCACCGATCACCGTCAACCACAGCGACATCCCCTTCGCGTCTTCAAATCGCGCGTTCCATGGCAGCGTCACCGAGGCCAGAAAGCGCCCCGACGACTCAAACACATCAAACGTGGGTTGCTCTTTCCACACGCGGCGCGGTCGCTTGTCGCCCGGTTTGCGTTCGTCACCCGGACGCGATACCGCCGCGACATATCGACGCACCCAGATGCGCCCGTCCGTGTCGCTGTGCAGTTCGCTGAACGCGGGCTTCTCACGCGGTATCACATACGATTTGACGCGAACCGGGACACTCGGCGCCACCTGATTGTTCGTCAATGGCGCGCGCTGCATGTCTGTGAAGTAGCGCGCCCACCCATCCCACTCGCGACGCTCATCGTCGGCGATCGGCACCGGCGTGAAGGCGCGCTCGATGCGGGTAGCGGGCATCCCTGGCCGACGCAACTCAAACGCATAGGCCGTGTTCTCGCCAAACAACAGCAACCCCTGCGAACTCATGGTGGACACGTACGCGCGTGAAAACGGACGGTCATACCCGGACGCGCCCGCGAGGACAAAGGTGTCTGCCGGTCGCTCATCACGGGGAACGGGAATCGTATCCACGACATGACCCTCGGGCGACACCCGAATCCACCCGAACAACCAATTCCCGTCGTTCGCCATGGCGCCCGTGACGGCACGCACGTAGGCAAAGCCCGCGTCATCGACCTGAAACAGGTCGGCCGAAAACAAACCGCTCGGCACCCGCACACTCTTGATGAGCGCACCGGCCGCGGTGTAGTACGTGAGCCGCTGAATGCGATTGTCCCACAGCAGAATGCGGCCGTCCGGCAGCGTGCGCACGCCACCCATCGAGCGATACTCGCCCGGCCCCTCTCCGCTGCGTCCGATATCGCGCACAAACGTCCCGCGGGCGTCGTACAGGCGCAAAACTGGTGTCTTGTCGTCGGCAACTATCACCGCACCATCTTTGCCGATCGCCACGTTCCGCACGCGACCCAGCACGTACGCCTCCTCGCCGTCCACTTCGCCGATGTGCATCTCAGGTATCAGGCGGACCGCCGCCCCCCACGCCGGTGCTTCGGTGGAACGGACGATGCGTGGCGACTGCGCGGTGAGCGAAGGCGACACCCCGGCCGCCAGCAGCAACGCAGTCAGCGCACCACTTGCGCACCAGCGGCTTGTACTCGATCCGATGCGCTGATCCGCATCTGCGCCCTGGCGACGCTTGAGATCGTGGATGTACGCCCCATAGTTCACCTCGAACCAAACCGTTTCCGAATCCCCCTCGAACGCCAAGGATGTGCGTCGATATGCGATCGAGAAACCCACGGTCATGCGAGATCACTACCGTGCAGCCCGCGTAATCCAGCTGCGCCAGCTCCAACGCGCGCAACGTATCGACGTCAAGATCGTTGGTCGGCTCGTCCAACGCAACACATCTCTGTGGTCGCCATGCGCGTGTTCGGCCCGTATGACGTCGCCCCGGCACGCTTCAAGCTCACGCGATGGGATGATCATCGGGGCCCGCCCGTTTGCGCACGTTGGCGTTGTCGGGATCGCCGCCACATTGTTGGCGTCGGATAGCCCGACACTGGTATTTTTCGAAATGCAGACACTCTTGCTGGCGCTGCATGTCAGTCTCGCGCAAGGCACCGGGGGGCTTCCCACTCCGGTTCCAACCGACTCGGCGATTCGCGCGCGTGTCGACAGTGCGACGCGTGCGTTTCAAACGCAGTGGCGGTACGCGTGGCAGGAGACACAGCGTGAGCAGCCATCGTTGAGCGGGGTCTATGTGAAGGATGCGGACATGCGAAGCCTGTCGCTCCATTGCCACTGGGTCGCGACGTCGCTTCGTATCCGCGATCGGGTAGTCAGAGGCGCGGTTCGTGCACATGCCATGTGCCCCATATGGTATCGGCTCGACGGACCAAGAATCGACGACGAGCGTCACGGCATCGATCTCGGGCTTACTCGAAGCCGGCGTCGGGCGATTCAGCCGCTTCGGCAGGCGCTGCGATCGTTGCTGGACTCCGCGGCGCTGCACCTTCCCGGTGATGTGCATGTGACAGGGCAGCGGGTACGATTTGCGCTCGATGCCGGTGATTTCATCGGCGCCAGGTCGGCAGCGACGGCCTGCAACGGCGACCGTGCGCAATGTGAACTGCTGCGCGGGATGGTGATGTACTACCTGGGCGAAATCGCCGGCGCCGATTCCGCATTCACCACCGCCGCGAGCTTGATGGGTGACGACGAGCGATGCGCCTGGAACGACGTTGGCGTGCTGCTCGAGGCGGAGGAACAACGCGACTACGCGGCGATAGCCTGTGCAGCGCGCGTCGACATGGAACGGCGATTGTGGTGGCTCTCCGACCCGCTCTACCTCGAGCCCGGGAACGAACGCCACGCCGAGCATTTTGCGCGAAAGGTCCAGAACACCCTGTTGTCACCACTGGGCTTCGACGGGCGTCTTCACTGGGAGCCGAAGCAGGGCGGCGAAGCGGTTGCCGAGACGCTGGTGCGCTACGGCTGGCCGTACCAGATGTACTGGGGTGGCCCCGATGCGGATCGCGGACATGATGAATGGTTGATCAAGAATGGCGCCGATACGGCGCCTCCCTATGTCGCCATGGAGTACGCTCGCGACCGGTTACACACGGTGCCGCGCCTTTCCGCAATACGGTCGCCGTTTCATGCACAGCCCGACGACTGGCAACTCAACGCACCTGCCGGCGACGACGACTGGTGGCCCAGGGAACACTATTCCCGCGACCGAAGCGCCATTGCGCAACTGCCTGTCGGGCAGAGCGTGATGTTGCGACGGCGCTCATCCACCCGCTTCGTGTGGGCGGCAGACCTCGACGCGGCTGAACTGGCGCGACCCCGTGGCGACAGTGTTCAAGCGTTCCTCTTCCAGTCGCGCGCCGTAGCCAACGTGGCGAGCGTCGGTGCGTTTCCTGGTCGCGTCGGAAACCCCTTGATCATCGATGCGCCGTTGCGCGAGGGCGAAGCGCTGCTCAGCATCGAACTGAATGGCGATCGCGCGCACCCCGCTGCGCGCACGCGGTTCGGTGCGACGATTCCGGCCACCTTGGCAGACTTCGCCGATGGAATGGCCCTCTCGCAGCCGCTGCTGTTCGATCCGACGGCCGACATCAATTCCTCGCTTGACGCAGATGCCGCCGTTCGACGCATGCACGGCACGACGACGTTCAGGAAGCCGCGTCGGATCGGCGTCTATTGGGAAGCGTACGGGTTTGACGCCGCCGATACCGTCGAGATCGAAGTGCAGATGGCTCGTGAAGATCGGGCCGGCATATTTGCGCGCGTCGCCGGTGTCTTTCGTCTTGGCCCTGGAAATGCCGAGAGCCTGGGAATTCGCTGGCGCGAAGCGCCCGGCAGCAGTCGCGCGATGCAACACCGTGAGGGGAATGTCCCGGTGCAGATGCGCAGCATTGTCCTCGATGTCTCACGGCTTTCGCGCGGCACGTATCGGCTGCAGCTCTCCGTGAGTCGGGCGGGTGTGTCGGCCATCAGCGCAGCGCGAAGACTCGAGATCCGTTGATGTTTCCGCTACCGATGTGTTGCTGGCGGATTCAGCCGAGACCGCACCGGAAGAACGCGACGAGAGAGCTACTTGCGTACCAGCGGCTTGTACTTGATCCGATGCGGCTGATCGGCATCCGCGCCCTTGCGACGCTTGAGATCGTCGATGTACGCCCCATAGTTCCCCTCGAACCAAACCGTTTCCGAATCCCCCTCGAACGCCAGAATGTGCGTCGCAATGCGATCGAGAAACCATCGATCATGCGAGATCACCACCGCGCAGCCGGCGAAATCCAGCAGCGCCAGCTCCAAGGCGCGCAACGTATCGACGTCAAGATCGTTGGTCGGCTCGTCCAACAGCAACACATTCGCGCCAGCCATGAGCGTTTTGGCCAGATGCAGTCGATTGCGCTCGCCGCCAGAGAGATCACCAACCTTTTTCTGCTGGTCGACTCCGCGGAAATTGAAGCTGCTGAGATACGCCCGGGAATTGAGCTCGCGCTTTCCCACCATGATCTGCTCCACCCCGCCGGAAATCTCCTGCCACGCACTCTTCGTGGGATCGAGCGTCCGCGACTGGTCCACGTACCCCAGGTGCACCGTCTCACCCACCTTGAGTGTGCCACTGTCCGGCTGCTCTGTGCCAATGATCATGCGGAACAGCGTGGTCTTACCGGCGCCGTTGGGGCCGATCACGCCCACGATACCACCGCGCGGCAACGCAAATGACAACTCGTCGTACAGTAGCGTGTCGCCGTACGCCTTGCTCACGTGTTTCGCGATCACCACGTCGTTTCCCAGACGCGGCGGCACCGGAATCACGATTTCGTTCGACGATACCTTCTCCTGCTGCTGCTCACTCTCGAGTTCCTCAAACGCCTGCACGCGCGCCTTGTTCTTGGCCTGACGCGCCCGCGGCGCCATGCGCACCCACTCCAGTTCACGGGTCAGACTGCGCTGACGCGCCGACTCCGTTTTCTCTTCCTGCTGCAACCGATTCTTCTTCTGCTCCAGCCAGCTGCTGTAGTTCCCCTCCCACGGAATGCCTCGGCCGCGATCCAATTCGAGAATCCACTGGGCCACATTGTCCAGGAAGTATCGATCATGGGTGATCGCCACAACCGTGCCCGCAAAATCGGCCAGGAACCGCTCCAACCACGCCACGCTTTCAGCGTCCAGATGATTGGTCGGTTCGTCGAGCAGGAGCATGTCAGGCTGCTCCAGCAGCACGCGACAGAGCGCCACACGTCGACGCTCACCACCCGAAAGTGTGCTCACGTTCGCGTCACCCGGCGGCAGACGCAACGCGTCCATGGCAATCTCGATCTTGTTATCGAGATTCCACAGGTCGAGCGTGTCGATGCGCTCCTGCACCCGCGACTGTCGGTCCAGCAGTTTCTCCATCGCCGCGTCGTCCATCGGTTCGGCGAACTTCATGGAGATGTCGTTGAACTCGTTCAATAGGTCGCGCTGCGACTTGATGGCCAGTTCCACGTTGCCACGTACATCAAGCGTTGCGTCAAGCTGAGGCTCTTGCGGCAGGTACCCGATTTTCGTTCCCTGCGCCGCCCAGGCTTCACCCTGAAAATCATGGTCCACACCCGCCATGATGCGCAGCAGCGACGACTTGCCCGCGCCGTTGGCTCCCAGCACGCCGATCTTCGCGCCCGGGTAAAACGAAAGCCAGATATCGTCGAGGATGATGCGCGAGACCGGAACGACCTTGCGCAACCCCTTCATTACGTAGATGAACTGCGGTGCCATGGATTTAAGACGGGAGACGGGAGACGCACGACGGCGAGGACGGGCAATCTAGCGAGACCGGCGGTTTGCAGATTCGCGCGGCCGAGGGAACCGATTTGCCGAGATGGGTTTACTTTACAGCCGCATGCAGATCAGCGATATCGCCGCTCACCTTTCCGGGAACCCGGTCGCCGCCATCCCCCTCCTTTTCGGCGCGGGAGTGTTGACGTCGCTCACGCCGTGCGTCTACCCGATGATTCCGATCACGGCTGCGATCGTTGGCGGTCAATCAGCATCAGAGCAGTCGGGCGCCACTATAGCGTCAAAATGGCGTCCACTTGGCCTATCACTCACCTACGTGCTTGGACTGGCAACGGTGTACGCAGGCCTCGGCCTGCTTGCCGGACTCACTGGGACGCTGTTCGGAACCGTGAGCGCCAATCCGTGGGCCTTCTTTGTCATGGCCAACCTGCTGCTCGTTGCCGCGCTGGCCATGTTGGATGTGATTCCAGTCCGCGTACCCGCGGCCATCATGCAGCGTGCCGCCAACGCGGGAACCGGCGGCCGGGTTGCGGGTGCTTTCATCATGGGTGCCGCCTCAGGGCTGGTG
Organism: Gemmatimonadaceae bacterium; assembly: GCA_031419135.1. Classification (GTDB taxonomy): domain Bacteria; phylum Gemmatimonadota; class Gemmatimonadetes; order Gemmatimonadales; family Gemmatimonadaceae; genus Gemmatimonas. The sequence continues at coordinate 372 of JANOKE010000996.1, read as the reverse complement.
GCAGCTCCCTGCTCGGCACCAGTCATGGCCGCCGTTCTCACCTGGGTCTCCAGCACGGGCAGTGCGCTGCTCGGCTTTGTCTACCTGTTCACATTTTCGCTGGGCATGTGCACCCTGCTGGTCGTGGTCGGACTCAGTGCGGGTGCTCTCACACGACTCCCGCGCGCCGGGGCGTGGATGCTCTGGGTCAAGAAACTCTTCGCATTCATCATGCTCGGCATGGCGGAGTACTACTTGATCAAGATGGGGCAGGTGGTTTTCTGAACTTAGTAGGAAGTCGGAAGTCGGAAGTCGGAAGTACGTGGAACTGAGTACTCAGTAGTTTACTGAGTACGGAGTACTGTTTACTGGGTACGGAGTACGTTTACTGAC
>JANOKE010000995.1:0-2968 GCA_031419135.1 Gemmatimonadaceae bacterium | reverse complement strand
CATGTCCCCGGTGCCACCACTGGTCCGCACATTCAGACTCCGGGTGCCCGCAACCACGTCGATATAGTAGTCCCGCCATGATCCACGCGCGCCGGAAATGCCGCCCACCGATGCGCCATCGGTCAGTGCGGTGTTGCTCGTTGGCAGGTACGTGGCCACCACCGACGCGTCCATGAAACCCGCCGGGGTGTTGATGAGGATAAAGAAATCCCCGGCCACCGGACTGGGGATCGTGCACGTTTCTTCATTGCCGGGGAGGAACGGTCGGCAATCGTAAACTGATGTCGTTGGCAATGACCCGCGACGCACGTAGAGATCGAGATCTCCGGTGCCCCCGGTGGTTTGTACAACCAGGCGGGACTGACCGGAGGGAACGGTAATCCGAAACGACTGACTGGTGCCGGACAGGCCGGACAGACCTGTTGCCGGAACACCGTTCGCCAGAATGGTCTGGGCCGAAAGCATGCGGCTGCCGCATACTCCCAATGCAAGTGCGCACGTGAAAAGCACATGGCGGAATACCGCCCATTCCCCTTGCAGGGTCGTCCGCTGACACGTCACTGCGCCGAAATTCACCACACGCCTCGCTCACAATCAGGTTTGCCGCGGCCTGGACGGGTGGTGATCACCAATTCCGTACGATGGCCCGACGGCCATTTTGCATCGCCGACCTGACGAAGGGAAGCAGCGATCCTGAAAGTTTTCTAGTGGCACGACAATTGCAGGACGTCTCCCGCCGACACGCAATGGGTGGCAGCTATTGGATTTCGGGTAGGTGACTTTCCGTTGCCCCCTGCCGTCGAAACGCACCAACCCTGCCAACCTACAACCGGCAACCCATTGCCTGATGCTGCTCGCCGGAAGATCTGATCGAAGCGTGATGGCATCGCCGAACAACCACGAACGGTTAGGCGGTCAAGACGTTGTCGGTTGTCGGGCAAGATGTGGCTGCGTCCGACGAGTCACCCGGCCAGCAGCTTCAGGCCATGGGTTGGCAGTTGTCTGATCCTTGACGACGCACGGGCGACGGGCGTACGCTCCGGGAAATCGCGTGGACGTTCAATCGAACACAGTACGCGGTTGCCCGCGGTTTCGGTCACTCACTTCGCGAAGGTGTCGCATGCGCGCTCGCTGGATCTCAAGGTTTTGTCTGCTTGCGTGGGTGGGCATTGCCACCGCCGTGTCCACGACCGTGCTGCACGCACAAGGTCGCGTCACGCCCGACACGCCGCGCCTCATCGATGCCGGCGCAAGTCTGTGGGCCGAAGAACTCACGTTCATGGAAATACGAGACTTGGTGAAGGCGGGCACCACCACGATCATCATCGGCACCGGCGGCGTTGAGCAGAACGGACCGTACGTCGCGGGCGGGAAACACAACTTTGTGCTGCAAACGGTCATGCCATATATCGCGCGGGCGGTCGGCCACGCGCTGCTGGCGCCCATTGTGAAATTTGTGCCCGAAGGCCGCATTGAACCGACCACAGCCGGGCACATGCAGTACGCCGGCACGATCAGTCTTGAGCCCGCCACCTTCGAGGCCCTGCTCACGGACATCTGCCGGAGCTACATGGCGCACGGTTTCATCGACATCGTGCTCATTGGTGACTCGGGCGGCAACCAACGCGGCATGGGAAACGTGGCCACGGCACTGAACACGAAGTGGGCCGCAGAAGGCAAATCGGCGCGCGTGCATTTTCTGCCCGAGTATTACACCGAGGACCAGTGGAGTTACGACTATCTCAAGTCGCTGGGCATCGTGCAGGTGGACTCCACGCCACCGGCCGGGCAGGCGCGTGAGCGCCGCACCGACACGCGCAACGGGATGCACGATGACATCTACTACGAAGCGCAGATCGCCGTGCAGAACCCGGCGCTTATTCGTGCCTCCCAGCGAGCGAAGGCGAAGCAGCTCACGCTGCATGGGGTGGATCTCTCCAACATGAAAAAAACTGTGGAGCTGGGACAGAAACTCGCTGAGTACCGCGCTGGCATCACGGTGCGCGCGCTGGAGAAATCACGCCAGCAGCTGCGGGCGAAGTAGCCGAACCGCGTCGCGTACGCTACGTGGGAGTGGGTGGCGCCACAAAACGTCGCGAGCGCTGTTCGTACGCGTGGGCGAATGCCAGCAATTGCACGTCTGTCCCCGGAAGCCCAACAAACGACAGATTCCCTGCCGGCATGCCATTGGTGCCGTACCCTGCGGGCACGGACACCTCCGGCAGGCCCAGCCAGTTGCCGTAACCCAACGTGGTGCGCACGTCGGGCCACGGGTCGAGGGCGGCCGGCGCACCGAACGGCATGGTGGGGTACACCATCGCATCGATGCGCTGTGCGCGAAACGATTGCGTGAGCTGCGCGACAACGTCGGCGCGCGAGCGTGCGAAAGACACGCCTGCCGCGTCGCGTTCGTAGGGCTGCTCTATGAGCAACGCCATCGCGTTCCACTCCGCTGGGAGTACATCGTAGAACGCGCGAAAGGCGGCAAGTCCACGTTGCACGTCGCGCCGCGCATCGCGTTGGGCATCGCGCCCGACCCCGTGCTGTCCGGCAAAATAGCGCAGCAGGGCATTCGCCGTGGGTGCCGGTGAATTGGCATTGGGCACCATGTCTCCGCGCGACGTGGCCGCATTTGCAAACTGCTCACGCACACTCGCGCGGTTAACCGAAGGAACGAAGGTTTCCAGCACGGCACCGGCGGCGATGCAATCCGCGATCGCGCGATCAAATACTGCCAGCGATTCTGCGGTCATCTGCGCACGCGGCACGTGGAACTCCACCAATCCGAGTCGCGCGCCAACCAACGCATCGTCGTGCAAGCGGGCCAGCGAGCCAGGCGTGAACTGTGTGCGCAACGCCAAACCGTCCCTGCGGTCATAGCCGGCAATCGCATCGAGAAGCAGCGCGGCGTCGGCCACGGTGCGCGCTAGCGGGCCGTGGGTATCCAGATAGGGCCAGGTGGGGATCA
>JANOKE010000994.1:0-2127 GCA_031419135.1 Gemmatimonadaceae bacterium | reverse complement strand
GGATAGCTATTGGCGAACTCGGTCAGTTCGAAGGCTGCGAGAAACGAGCTGATTTGTTTGCGGGCCGCTTCATCGAGGCGAGCGAACACTGAGCGCTGGATGGGAAAGCCGATGTTTTGCGCCACCGTGAGATGCGGAAACAATGCGTAGTCTTGGAACAGGTAACCAACGTTGCGTTCCCGCGCCTGCAGATTGATCTTCGCTCGCGTGTCGAACGATGGTATAACCTCCTGAACAAGAGCATTCGGGTGCAGGATAGTCTGTGGCTGGTGCTCGCCCCGGAGGAGGTGCGGCTGGGCGGATTGCATTTGGAAGACACGGCGTTGGTGGCTGACGTTCGGTTATATGCGCGCCCTCTGCTGATCTATGGTCCGCGCCCGGCACTGATTACCACGTCCTTGCCCCCGCTGGTTCCAGCCAATCGCGTCGTGGGCGACAGCGCGCACTTGATGCTGGAAGGATTGCTCGGCTACGATGCCGCAAGCGCGCTGCTCGCCAAGCAACTCGTGGGCAGGAAATTCAGCCGCTTCGGTCGTCGGGTTCAGGTCACGCGTGCGCGGTTCTATCCGCTGGGCGACGGACGACTGGTGCTGGCGCTCGGTATTGATGGGGCGGTGGCCGGTGACGCGTACTTGGTTGGAACGCCGCAAATCGATACGGCCAGCCGTACGCTTGCGGTGCCCGATCTCGACTTCGATGTGGCCACCGCAAACAAGTTGGTACGCGGCCTGGCTTGGCTCAAGAAGGGCGACATGCTGAGCGAACTCCGCTCCCGCGCCCGACTGCCAATCGAGCCGCTCCTTGAAGAAACGCGCACCCGGGTGGAACAAGCGCTCAACCGGGACCTTGCCGATGGCGTGAGTTTGTCCGGAACGGTCACCACCGGTCGGCTGCTGGATGTCGTGGCCGATCCGCGATTTCTTGTGGTGCGCGCCGAGGCGATCGGCAAACTCGGCCTTGGCATCGATCGGGAGATTCGGCTGCGGCGCAGTCGACAGAAATCTGCGGCGGACACGGCTGCACAGCGCGGCGTCAACAAGTGATCTTTCCGAGATGCCTCTGATCCCCAATTCCGTTTCGCGTCGGTTTCGCCTGTCGTGCGCTGTTCTTGCCACCCTTGTGTGCATCGTACCATCCGCACTGCACGCTGCCGAACAGGTCACCAGGAAACCGGTCGCCAAGTCGAACGCCAAAACGCGTTCACCGTCGAAGCCTCGCACAAGCAGCGCAAAGAAATCGACACAACCTGCCGGTGCGCTCGGCCCCGTTTCGGGCGAGAAGCATCTCGCGTACAAAAACGCCGGCAGCGATCTCGATTCGCTCTGGCCACCGAAAATGTCGGCCCCGCTCGCAGGTTCGATACTGCCCGCCAAGCGCATCATCGCATTCTATGGCAATCCGCTGTCCAGGCGCATGGGCATTCTCGGAGAATTTGAGACGGACGAGATGCTGCGTCGCCTGGATCGCGAAGTGGCGGAATGGAATCGACTCGATCCGACGCATCCGGTGCAACCAGCCCTGCATCTGATCGCGGTGGTCGCGCAAGGTGACGCCGGTCGCGATGGAAAGTATCGATTGCGCATGGACAGCACGTTGATTGAGAAAGTCTACGGCTGGGCGACACGAAAGAACGCCATCATGTTCGTGGATGTGCAGGTTGGACTCAGCACGTTGCAGCAGGAGTTGCCGGCACTCGAGCGATTCCTGAAGCGGCCCGAGGTCCATCTGGGCATCGACCCGGAATTCTCGATGAAGGATGGCGGTCGACCTGGCAAGAAGATCGGGACGTACGACGCGGCTGATATCAACTACGCGACAAGATTTCTTGCCGGTCTCGTCGACAAATACAACCTGCCGCCCAAGGTGTTGATCGTGCACCGCTTCACGCGAAAAGGTGTCACGAACTCGCCGAACATCAAACTCGATCCGAAGGTACAGATCGTGATGCACATGGACGGGTTTGGTGCGCCGTGGCTCAAGCGCGATTCGTATTACAGCTATGTCAAGAAGGAGCCGGTGCAGTTCGCCGGGTGGAAGCAGTTTACCAAGCCGCGCAATGATAATCCGCCCACCAGTCGCGAGTCGATTCTGCGGTTGTGGCCGGTACCACTGTATATCCAACTGCAG
>JANOKE010000993.1:0-1455 GCA_031419135.1 Gemmatimonadaceae bacterium | reverse complement strand
CGCAGCATGTGGGCTATCACGTCGGTGGTTTGCTGCCGACCATACACGCCAGGCGTATCGGTTGGCATGGTGGTGCGCACTCGCTCGTGCAGTTCCCCGAGTGTCTGTCCGTTCCAGCCGCTCATGAATGAACTGCCAGTCAGCGCCGGAGCCTCGTCGCCCCCAGTCAAAGTTTCCTTGTGACAGCGCGCGCAGGTGTGATTGTATGCGGCCTGACCACGAGTGGCCTGTTCGACAGTGTACACGCTGTCCCAGGTGGATTTTTCGGGCCCTTGCACCGACTCGGTCGACCGATTGGATCGCGCGCCACCGGCAATCGCCGGCACCAACCCGATCGCAGTGAGCACGATCCACGTGCGCGTGGTCGCGAGTGGGCGCCTCGTCATGCTCAGCGCGCGTTGGCCGTTGGCAGGCGAAACGCGATATACTCGCCCGAATATGGTCCACCACTCACGGCCACCACGATGTACTGGCGACCGTTCGTCGAATACGTCATGGGAGACCCACTTTGCGGTGCGGGAAGCAACACGCCACCCACTTCCTTGCCCGTGGCCTTGTCATACGCGCGCAGCATCGCACCACGCGGACGTGGCGCGACCGTGGTAACCTGTGGATCGCCGGCGATCACCAGTGTTTTGGTAACGAGTGTGCCGACACTTCCCGCTTGCCCGGTACGCGGAATGTCGAGACCCTTGAGCGCGTCATGATTGCGCACCGCGTCTGGTGTTTCCCCATGCGGCACTTGCCAGACAATCTCACCCTTGTCGAGGTTGATGGCCGATATGGTGCCATAGGGCGGCTTGAGCAACGGCAAGCCCTGCACCGCAAACCCACCGCCGCGACCGACACCAGTGGGCTGCGGTGCGAAACCCTGCACATAGTTCATGTCCGACACGCCAGTGGCCGGAACGACCAGTCCAAGCGCTGATGGCGATGCGTTTGTTGCGGACACGTAGAGCATGTGCGTTTCCGGATCATACGATCCGCCGGGCCAGTTGGTCCCACCATTTGTGGGTCCCGATGAGAAGGTCGCGAGTGGACCGTCGCTTTTGCTGACCACCGGCGGTGTGAAGATTGGCCCGAGTTTGAAACGCGACGCAGCGGCCACACCAGCGTCCTTGAGCGACGGCGTGAAGTCAATGAGGTCGTTCAGCGTCACGCCGTTACGGGCGTACGCAGCAGGCTTCGTTGGCACCGGTTGGGTGGGTGCATACCATTCGCCCGGCACGTCGCCTTTCTCCACCGGGCGATCCTCGAATGGAAACACCGGCTTGCCGGTGACCCGATCGAACATGTACAGAATGCCCTGCTTGGTTGGCAGCGCCACGCTCTTGATGGCGCGACCACCCACTGTGATGTCGGCCAGAATGGGCGCCGCGGCAAGATCAAAGTCCCAGATGGGATGCCGCACAATCTGGTAGTGCCACTTCCGCACTCCGGTGCGCAGGTCCACAC